>JAFLEG010000051.1 GCA_017302195.1 Verrucomicrobiota bacterium | reverse complement strand
CGTCTCCTCACGTCGTCGCATATGTAGGAGACGAGGTGACGAGGCTCTGAACTCCCCTGCTTTCCTGAAAACTGCACACTGAAAACTCTTCCCCTGCGTTCGGCTGTCGCCCCAGCCACCGGGAAGGTCTCCGCGTCGGTGTTGTCAGCGTCTCCTGACGTCGTCGGCTACGGAGGAGAAGAGGGCGCGCAGCGTTCCCCCCGTCGGGTAGCGTCAAACTGCTTCCGCTCTGCCCAGGAACGCGGGAAGACTCGGCCCGGCAAACTCCCATGTCCTATTCCGTCTGCCGCGCCAATCCCGCTGAACTCCTGCCGTTACGCGTGCGGCAGCGGGAGGAGCTGAATTGCCAGATCGTTCACGACTCCATCCCCAGGCGCGAAGGCTGGACCGAGGGGTTCCGTTTGACCCGCGACGGCACCACGGTCGGCTTTGGATCCGTGGCCGTCGCCGGCCCGTGGAAGGACCGTCCGACCGTCTTTGAATTCTACCTGCTGCCGGAATGCCGGTGGCGGGCCTTCGCCCTGTTTGAGGCCTTCCTGGCCGCCAGTGGCGCCCGGTGGTTCGAGGTCCAGAGCAACGATGCGCTGCTGACATCGCTTGCCGTGGCCCAGGCGCGCGACCTGGCCAGCGAGAAGATCGTCTTCAAGGACGGTTGGACGACCCACGACACGATCCAGGGCGCGGTGCTGCGCCGCCAGACGCCGGTGGAGGAAATCCAGTCGGCCATCGAACGGCAGCAGGGCGGTGGTGAATGGGTGCTGGAACTCGACGGAGTGGCGGTGGGCCGCGGTGGCGTGCTGTTCCACTACAACCGTCCCTATGGCGACGTGTACATGGAGGTGGATGAACCCTTCCGGCAGCGGGGTCTGGGCGCCTTCCTGGTTCAGGAGCTCAAGAGGGAATGCTACGTGCTGGGTGCGATTCCGGCAGCGCGGTGCAGTCCGGACAACCTCGCATCCCGCCGCACCCTGCAACGGGCCGGATTTGTCCCCTGCGCGCACATCCTGATCGGCGCCCTGGCCGACCGTTGAGGGCGGAGCGCCGTGGATGTGGTCTGGGGAATTGGGGAGACACGGATCGCACAGATTCTCACAGAGGAGTCAGCGTCTCCGGACGTCGTGCCTGCGTAGGAGACGAGGCTCTGACTTCTCCTGCTTTTCTGAACACTGAAAACTGAACACTGAAAACTCATCCCTACGTTCGGCTGTCGCCCACGGATCCGGGAACCATCACGCGCCGGTGGAGTGAGCGTCTCCTGATGTCGTCGGCTACGGAGGAGAGGAGGTCACTTCGACAGCCGGTAGTAGGTCGGCTGCGGGGAATCGGGAACCGGATAGGGGCTCAGCAGGACCGGTCCCTCCACGGGAGACCAGGGGCCGCCCGGAGAGGACGCCTGTTCCAACTGAAATCCTCCCCGGGTCCAGGTGAGCACCGGACCCGCGGCGCCCGGTTCGATCTGCAGTGTCGCGGGAGGCGATTGAGCCTCGCCCACCACCAGGGCGAGACCAAACGTGGCGTCCGGACTGCGGGCATTGTAATTGTGCACCTCGACGGCCAGCAGATTCTCTCCGGCAACTAGGGCTTCCGACGCCGGGGTGCCGACCGAGAACTCATCCAGACAGGACGCGTCGCCCTCGCATGGGAACCCGCTAGCCAGGGTGTCCGGCGCGATCGGCGTCGGCGGAGGATCCATGCGCAGCCGATGGATTTCCTGGCCGTTCAGGTGGATGACCGCCCCGTCATCCACGAGTCCGGTGAAGAACAGGGTCGCGCCGGACGGCTTCTGTGCCAGGGAGAACCGGGTCCTGAAGTAATAGCTGACGAAGGGAAATCCCGTGCCGGAGTCCATGGGCAGCGCTGTCGCCTTGGGCTGCACGTCGGGATTGGGTCCGGCGGAACGGCCATCCACCCAGAGCAGGGCAGGATCCGGACCGGTCCACGCGCTGTCGTCGTACCCCGGAAGGGTCCATGAGGCGTCCGACTGCGGGGCGCTGATATGACGCCACAGGTTGGTGAGCGTCACCACCTCGTTGGTCGCGAAGAAACTCAGCGTGGTGAGGAATTGGTCGGTGGACACATGCCGGGTTTCGCCCTCGCGGGAGATCAGGCGGAAGTAGTATCCCGTACCCGGCTGCAGCCCGGTCAGGCGGAGGGCATGGGACACGCGCAGCGTGGCGTCCTCGGACGTCTGGAACCCGAGCTCCGGTGTGGGCCCATACTCCACCTGGCTGGTCGCCGGACGCTGCGTCTGCCAGGTGATGCTGGCGGCATCGTCATCGGCCAGGGCCGCGATCCGGTGGATGAATCCCTCCAGCGGGCGGGCGAAAACCCCCAGGTGGCTGCCCACCGTGCGTTCCTTGCCGGAATCAGCAACCGCGCTCGATCGGTTCAGACGCCGGGGATTTCCGGTGACATCCTCGATGGCCATGGTGGACGAGCCGCCGCCGTCCATGTTGATGCCGTCGTAGGCGCCGACCGCCAGCAGCCAGCCGGCAGTTTCATAATCCCAGGCGCCGTCGCTGTACCCCGGCTGGCGGCCATCAATGACGATCCAGTAGAGGAATCGCTGGTCTCCGGACAGTCCGATGGCGGTGCGGGGATTGATGTCGTGGATGCCGCCGCGGCCGAGGTACTGGCGTCCGATGTTCCTCCCGGACACCAGCACCGGGTAGTCGCCGGACACCGCCGTCCAGACCCCGTTGGTGGGTCCGGGCGGCCAGTTGGTGGCGATGATCTGGGCGTGGTTGGCCTCATCCATCAGCAGGCAGGCAGCCTTGTCGAAGGACGGCGGAGAAATGGACTCACCCCGGCTGATCTGAAGTCCGTTGACCGCCATGGCAGTGCCCTCGGGCAGGTAGTATTCGCCGGGACGGAAAAAGCCGGCGTTGATGGCTGCCTGCACGCCCTGGACCTTGACGTATCGGCTCACCGTCATCCCGGCAGTTTCCCGAAAGTTGGGCCCGTAGTTCTCGATGCGGGGCGAGGGCAGGAACCGCAGGTCGGGGTCCGTGAGATCCATCCGCAGGACGTACGCCACCGACAGGTTGGCGAAGTCGGTGCCCCGGCTTTCGTTGGTGGCCACCAGGTGATCCACTCCGCGAAACAGGGGCAGCCAGGGACCCAGGACCGGATCTGCCGCCGCCGGAAGGCCGCCCATGCAGGCCATCAGGAGCGCCGCGGCCAGGAGCCAAACCGAAAACCGGCGTCGGCACGGGATCCGGACCCCGGCACGCTCATTTCCCACTGTAACGGTAGTCATATCCAGGAATCGGATCGCGAAGATAGGCGGCGGTGTGACCGTCGTGGTAGATCGGGATCAGGGCAACCCGGCCGTCCACAAATCCCACCACGCTCTCCGCATCGCGGTAGAAGGGGGCATTCCTCCGGCCGGTGCGGCTGCGGTGCCAGGACAGCGGCCCATGGGCGGTCCACTCCATGGTGAGGAGGGTCCGTTTCGGCTCGGCAATCGCGCCCAGGGTCCAGCCGGCGATGTTGGGCGCGCCCGGGATCAGGACGCCGTTGAAGTTGTAGCTGCCGAAATCGAATCGGGCGCTGCGGTGGAAGGGAACCGGGTCCGTGTATCCCCGGTCGTCGGGACAGGCGAACACCGTGTCATTGGTGGACGACGGGCCCTGGAGTCCGGCGTGGCTTTTGACCTGTTCCTTGTACCACCACTGCAGCTCGCCGCCGTCGCCCGGACGCGGCCCGGGCAGCGTCTGGTCATGATCGGCGGCAAAGGACAGCACGGCGCGGTTGACCTTCTGGAGATTGGACACGCACTGCTGGAGCCGCGCCTGCTGTCGGGTCCGCCGCATCGGAATGGCGACCAGCGCCGCCAGCAACGCCACCCCGGCCAGGGTCACCAGGAGGTCGGTGACGGTGAACCCGCGGCGGGGAAAGGAGGAAGGAGGAGGGATGAGGGATGAACTGCGGACACCGCCCCACCAGCGGATGATTTTCATCGCGCGCTCCCTTCGGCGGTTGCCTCAAAGACCACGTAGCGATCCTCGAAGGCCTCACGCCCGCGCCGCGCCGGCGGTAGTGCGGCGCCGCCGTCCGGACGATCCATCACCGCCGCGTGCAGCACCTGCTGCCGGGCCAGGCTCCGGACCGCGGCGGCATCGGGAAACGGACCGGCGCAGAGGGCCACCACCCGGCAGGCCGGGCTGGGCGGGAGTTGCGCACGCTGTTCGTCGGACAGCAGCGGAGGGCCCATCAGGGACACCACGACATCCCCGGACTTCGCCCGTCGGATCTGCTCCAGAAAGTCCCCGGGCGGCACCTGGGCCGGTCGCAGCGGATCCACCTCGAAGGTCTGGACCTCCGGCACCGAACCGCCGCCGGCCCTCACCGTGCGGGTCAAGGCCCCCAGCACCCGATCCGCGGCCGGTTGGGGATAGATGGCCGTGTCCCGGGTCAGCACGATGCATCGCCCGCCGGACCCGAGATGCTTGAGCGCCTGGCGTCCGAGCGCCTCCCCGATGGCATCCTGGATCGAACCCGGCCCCGGTGCCGGCGGACCCGCCCAGGTCCATGCCAAAGCGGCGAGGGATCCCATCAGGACCAGTCCGGCGACGGCAGTAACTGCGGGGCGGTTCTTCACGCAAAGCAAAGGGGAACCAGAAGGCCGCCTCAGAACACGCCGCGGGGTTTGGAAAACACCACGTTGGTCAACCCGCTCGCCAGGGCGGCACTGATCTGGGCACGCAGTCCCGGCGTCTTGCTGTTGGCCACGCTGCCATCCGCCAGCGCCAGATTGCCGTTCCGAACATGGAGGTTCTGGTTCCAGCTCGCGTCAATCGAGGTTCCCAGGAACACGCTCCACTGGGGATCCAGTCCGCCGCCCCCGCCGGACACATTGCTGTCCCCGGCCACGATGGTGGCCGGCTTGGTGTTGTCGGCCCGGGTGCCGACGAAGTAGGTCACGTTGGCCAGGCCATCGAGATTCACCCAGTTGGTCCCCGGCTTGCGAGGCTTGTCGGTCGGACAGAGCAGAATCCGCGGGGTGGCCAGCTCGTTGGAGCAAATGCGGAAATGGTCGGTCCAGTCAGCCGACCCGAAGCTCCCACCGTTGGTCGCCGGCAGGTCCCAAGGGTACTTGTCCTTGTTGTCCACCGACCAGATGCGAAACCCGAGCGAGAGCTGCCGCAGGTTGTTGAGGCAGACCGTCTGCTTGGCCTTGGCCTGCGCCCGGGCCAGCGCGGGCAGAAGCATCCCGGCCAGGATGGCGATGATGGCAATGACCACCAGCAGCTCGATGAGCGTGAAGGCGTGTGACTTCCGTGGCGATCTCATGACGGTGAGCCCTGGACTCCGACGCGGCGGCAACCGACACCGGACCCCGCGCCGGGTCTCCATGGGCTCGGGGGGAGACCATGCACGGCAAGCAGGACTTGCGCCATGGGATCGTGAGCAGCGCGTCCGCGGGTTGGCGGCCGGATGAACTCCGGATGAGCTTGTCGGGTGGGCTGGCGCGACAGACAGGCCCTCGTCCGCAGCATGCGGGGGCGCATGCGCTCCCCAACCTGACTGCATCGTTACGGCTCAGGGCTCCATCAGTTCGTTGAACAGTCCAGGCCCGGGACGCAAGCACTTGCCCGGCGGTGGGAGGTCCCGTTAGCTAGCGCTTCGCGTTCGCGCGCCGCATGCTGTTCGTCAGTTGGTCGTTCGCCGTTTTTCTGCCGCTGGTCGTCGGGCTCCATTTCCTGGGGCGGCGTCAGGGCTGGCAGGTGGGCTGGCTCACGGTGGCGAGCTTCGTGTTTTATGGCTGGGCGGATCCGCGCCTGGTGCCGCTGCTCGCGCTGTCGGCGCTGGTCAACGCGGTGGCCTCCCAGGAATTGATCGCGCCCGGCCGCTCCCCGGCCCGCCGTCGCGGCGTCTTCGCACTGGCCCTGATCTACAACCTGGGCGTGCTGGCCTTCTTCAAGTACGCCGCGCTGCTCGGACGCCTCCTGCTGCCGGCCGGACTCTGGAGCCAGTGGGGACCGTGGCTCTCGGGCATTCCGCTGCCGGTGGGCATCTCGTTCTTCACCTTTCAGGGGATCAGCCTGGTGGTGGACGCCTGGCACGCCTCGACGAAGGGGGTGGAGGGCCTGCCCCCGCCGGTGACCGGACGCCAGGTGGGGCTGCATTACCTCAAGGTCACCTTTTTCAAGGCCTTCTTCCCCCAACTCGTCGCCGGCCCGATCGTCAAGGCCAGCGAGTTCTTCTTCCAGATCGGGCCGAAGCGGCTGCGTCAGGTGGACTGGGAGGGGGCGGTCCGGCTGCTGATCCTGGGCTATTTCCTCAAGATGGTGGTGGCCGACAATCTCAAGGAGGTCACCGCGGAGATCCGGTATCCGGAGTTCCGGGAACTGCCCCGGGTGAATCTCATCGTGCTGCTCTACGCCTTCTCCTTCCAGATCCTGGCGGACTTCGGCGGCTACTCGATCATCGCCATGGGCCTGGCCAAGCTCTTCGGATACGAGCTGCCGCTGAACTTCAACCATCCCTATCTCAGCCGGAGCATCACCGAGTTCTGGCGGCGCTGGCACATCACCCTGTCGTCCTGGCTGCGCGAATACCTCTACATCCCGCTCGGCGGCAACCGGCACGGGTCGCTGGCCACCTACCGGAATCTCTTCGTGGTGATGTTCCTGGGCGGCCTGTGGCACGGCGCCGCGTGGAGCTATGCGGTCTGGGGATCCGCGCACGGCCTGCTGCTGGCCGGCGAGCGGTTCTTCCTGAAGCAGCACCAGCAGGCGGCGCCCACCGGATGGAGCCCGGGCGGTGTGGCGCGGGCGCTGCTGACCTTTTCCATCGTTTCGCTGCTGTGGCTGCTCTTCAAGCTGCCCGAGTTCGGACACGTCGTGGAATACGCCCGCTGCATCGTGCGCAATGGCGGCGCGCCCAAGGTCCAGGCCCTGTACGTGATTGCGGTGTTCTCCACGCCGGTGGTGCTGTGGGAACTGTGGGCGGCGACCTCCGGCTGGCGTGCCGGCTGGAACGAGAACCGTCGCCGCTGGATGATGGCCGGGGCCTACGCGACCATGCTATTCCTCATCGTGACCAACTCGGGATCCCCCGGTGACTTCATCTACTTCCAGTTCTGAGGCCGTGCCTGGACGTCCCGTCGTGCCGCCCCACCGCCAGATCCTGCGCATCGCCGTCCTCACCGCCCTCCTGTGCGGCGCGTGGTGGATCGCACTGAAGGTGCTTCCCAAGCCGGCCTTGGCGGAGACCAATTATGAGGCCAACCGCCTCCGCGAGGAGCAGTGGCTCCTGGGTCCGAAGGCGCCCGCCGCGCTGGTGGGCACCTCGATCTCCGGACGCCTGCTCCCCGCCTACTTCGAGGGAACCCCGCTCGCCGGACTGGCCAATCTCGGACTCGATGGCGCGAGCCCCGACACCGGATTGCGCCTGGTCGCCCTGCGTCCCGGGGCAACGCCCCTGGTGCTGCTGGAGGTCCAACTGCTCGCCAAGCCTCCCGGCCCCAACGACCGTCAGTTGCTGGATCTCGCCACCGGCTTCGGGATGCGGGTAAGCGGGTGGCTGCCGCTGACCCGCGCTGATGCCCGTCCCTCGACGGTGCTGTACGCATGGCTCAAGGAACGGCGCGAGGGCGGGGCTTCCGGTCCGGATTCGGCGGCATCCGACCCGGCCACCACCACGAATGCGACAGCGGCGGCCTCCGTTCCCGACTGGCGCCCGCGGATCCGGTCGGCCATTGAGGCGGTGCAACAGGGTGGTGCTGGTGCGGATTCCCGCCGGACGCAGCAACCCCGAGAGTCCCGAGGCATCCAACGAAGCGGACGTCACCGCCCGCGACTTCGGGCTGCCCCTGGTGGATCTGCTGCGTCTCAGCCGCAAGGAAGGGCTTTCCATGACCTACACGGACGGCCTGCACCTGACACCGGCATCGGCCCGTGCCATCAGCGGGCTGCTGGCACGGACGCTCCAGGCCGAGGGATTTCTCGCCGCGCGTCCGTAGCGGGGCTGCCCCGCCATGGAGTGCGTGCGGCGGCTTGCCATGCCGAAGCGGGGCGAAGGCTGGAGCGCAGCGGAGACGCCGCTTTGCCGCGGGGCGCTGGCCGAGACCTGGGGGTTCATTCCCCGCCACGCGCATCGTTTGCCATCGACGCCACAGCGGTGGCAAGCCACCGCAGTCCACAAAGGGGGGCCGCCCTACTCGTTGCGGCTGGCTTGGATCCGATACAGGCCCGGTCCGACCGACCTTCGGGAGATCCCTTCGTAACCGGCAACCGGATCGCCGCTGGATTCCCAGGCCGTGCCGAGGGTGTTCCCGCGCTGAATCTGGTAGGCGATTCCTGCATGGGATCGCCACATCAGTTGCGGCTCACCGGAGTCGGACGCCGTCACCGCCACCTCAAGCCGGGACGCCGGATCGTCCGGCGCGGTGCCGGTCTGCCATTCCTCACGGTCCGAAAATCCGTCCCGGTCGGAGTCGGCACCGCCATCAGGATCAAGCGTTCCGAACCGGTCGCGTTCCCAGCCATCGGGAAGGCCATCCGCATCGGTGTCCGGTGCCGCAGCCCGCGTCACCGCGACCATGGCCACGTCACCCAGACGGTTGTGGTCGCCCGGCAGCAGGTTCCCGGCGAACGTCGTGAAGGCGACCCACCGTCCGTCCGCACTGATCTCCGGACGTGTTGAACCGTTGTCACCCAACGCACCGTCGGCGTCGCGTGAGAGCAGCGTCGTCGTCCCGGTGTAGCGGTCGTGGACAAACACGTCCTGAACCCCGTTGGTGTCGCCGGCAACCAGGTTGGAGGCCTCGCTTCGGAAGGCGATGAAGCGCCCGTCGGCGCTGATGGTGGGTTCGACGCTGTCTCCAGATCCCGGGGTGCCATCGGGAGCGTCGCTGATCCGCTCTTCGACTCCCGTGGCCACGCAGAGCGCATAGACGTGACGCAGCCTTTCCAGTGGCGGCGGGTGCCGATGGTAGGTCACCACGGTCCCATCAGCCGAAGGGCGGAACGCCACCATGGCCAACGGTTGGGCTGGCAGCAGCCGGCGCTCGCTGCCGTCGGTTGCGGAAAGGCGAAAGAAGCCGGGCTCGTTTGGTGGCCGAGTTGCCAACCCGGTCCGGAAGAGGAAGACAAAACGGCCGTCGGCGCTCAGCTCGGCCAGGTTTGCGTTTATGGACGTAAGCGATGGCGAACTGCGCTCCCAGAGGCGAGCGAGAAACCAGGAGTACGGAATGTTATGGAACAGGGCGACGGTCCCGTCGCATGAAATCTGGAGCGGATCCCTGGAAGCACTGGTGAATTCCCCGCCCATCAACGCGGGGTCGTTCAGCCACCAAGTCCGACGAAGCCAGCGATCCCTGACGTAGATCCTCCGATCGAGACGAACGCTGACAATGGACTCCTGCTGGAATCCGACGCGACGCCCATCGGAACTGATCACAGGAAACGTGCTGGTTCCACTCATGGGCAGATCCGACCCGTCGCCCGCGCTCGCCAGCGACAGCTCCCCGGTCTCCAGATCGCGAACATAAATGCTGGAGAAGGGATCCTCTGGGCTGGTGGGCCTCTCAGCCGCCTGTTGTGAAAAGACCACATGGCGTCCCTGCCTGCTGAGCCGTGCGGACACCGCGTGACCTGGGGCCCGGCCATCCGCACGCGCGGATACCACCCGGTTGGTTCGTGGCTCACGGTCAAAGACGAAGTGATCGCCCGACCGGTTGGTATCGCCGGCCACCAGGTCGTCCGCCTGGCTGGTGAACCCCAGCCGACGGCCGTCGTCGCTGATGCCCACCCCGGTGCGGCTGCTGCCGGCTGCCATGAACGTTCCCGCGCCAGGAACCGCCATGGACACCAGTCCACGGCTGAGATCCCGAAGCGAGACCGTGACCACGTCCGCCGCCTCATTGTCGTCCCCGGGGATCACCGCCGGGTCCTGGGTCTCCAGGGCCACCTGGCTTCCGTCGGGACTGAAGACCGCGGGATGATGTCCGGGATTCTCGTCGAGCAGCCGCGTCACGCCGCTGGCGAGGTCCCGATGGAAGAGGCGCACCGCTCCCTCCGTCAAAACCCCCGCTTCGGGGATCCGGTCGTCCGAGACGAAGAGCAGGCCCGAGGCATCCGGACTAAGCACCGGCTCCCAGGATCGGGGATCGTTGCCCACCGGCGGCGCAGTCGTCTGCAGTTGGTCGAGCGTGAACAGTCCGGCGCCGGCCTTCCAGATACGGATGGGCATCTGTGGCGACGAGGAGCTTTCAGGTTCCACGACAAACGCCACGGTTCGGCCGTCGGCGGAAAGGGAGGGCCCCAGGGTCAGGGTATCGGGAGCGAGGGTCAGTTCGGCGGAGATGCGCGTCATCTCCCCGGTGGTCAGATCGGTCCACCACAGACCGGTCAGACCCGCGACTCCCGAGGTCATCACGAACGCCAGGCTGCGTCCGTCGTCGGACAGGACCGGTTGTTCCACGTTCACCGATCCCGGCCCGGGCACCGGCAACGGCAGCCGGAGCCGCTCCACAGCGCCCGTGGTGCGTCGCCAGACGCGGATCGGCAATTCCGTCAGATCATCGGTTGAACCCCAGCGTCCGTCATTGACGACCACCACGCCGCCATCCGCGCTCATCAGCGGGTCGCGTGCGTCCATCCAGCCGGCCGGATCCGTGGGGAGGATCCGTTCCAGGGTGCCTGATTGAAGGTCCTTGAGGAACACGTCGTATCGGCCCTGGGTGTCCTCCACCGGCTCCAGGTCACCCGCCAGGCTTTCAAAGGTGACGTGGCGTCCGTCGGCGGAGAGCACCGCACCTCCCGAGGGACCGGTGCCGGCGGAGCCATCCGGCCGGCTGGAAACCAGGCGGGTGACGCCGGTCTCCAGATCCCGCCAATAGACATCCTCCACCCCATTGGTGTCCCCGAGCGCCGGATCGCTTCCGATGCGGGAGAAGACGAGATGGCGTCCATCCGCGGACACATCGAAGGACAGCACCGGCCCGGACTCTCCGGCCAGGGAACCGGCGATGGAAACCCGTTCGGTGAACCCCGATTCCAGTTGTCGCCGGAAGACATCCAGCACGGAACCGTTGGCATCATCCTCCACCAGATCCTTCGCGCCGCTGACAAAGAACACCTGGCGGCCTTCCGCAGCCCAGCGGGCGCCGCCCGACACGCCGTCACCGGTGCGGGCCGGGGCCGCCTGCGGCAGGCCGACCGACACCGGGAGCAGTTCCGCGGCCCGGAGCGACAGCAGGGGCAGCAGTGCGGAGGCGATGCAGAGGAGGGGGGAGTTCATGGGATCTTCCGTTGGGATGGGGCGGGGGTCCGGGAGCTCGATACCCTGCGCCCGGCATGCTTTCAATAGTAAACATACAGATGTAATCTTTTGAACGCATGAAGGGAGAGGCGCCGGCCACCCCTCCGGACCGGCGAGCCGGGGATGTTTCAGGGCGGTCACTTGCCGGTTGACACAGGTAAGAATACTTACTCACTTTCCGCGCCCCTTGCCGGAACCGGCAACGGTGCGCCGTCCTCATCCAATGTCATCCGACTGACAGTCCAGAATAAATGACACCCAACATCCTCCCCAACCGCCTGCGGCGTCTCCCCGCGCTGTGGGCCCTGCTGCTGCTGGCCGCTCCCGCGGCCGCGCTGGCACTGCCGGACATCAAGATCGCGGACTACGACGCCGATGCCCGGATCATCACCCTCGAAGGCGAGTCGTTTGTCCGGTCTGGCGCCGCGCTTTATGTGGATGGCGACCCGGTCGCCATCCGGTCGCTCACCTCGACGCGCATCACCTCCGGACCCTTCACGCTGGACGATGGAACCCATGAGGTGCTCCTGGTGGATTCCACCGGCGAGGACATCCACATGCTGGCGGTCGGCGTCTCCGGTCCTCCGGGGCCCGCGGGACCCCAGGGACCGCCGGGGTTGGTGTACCGGAGAAACTGGAGCAGCTACGCCTCCTATGAGGTTGGGGATTACGTCCAGTACCACGGCTCATTGTACATCGCGAAGGTGAAGCACCGGGGCGGGAGTACTCCCAACGTCGCGACCACCTGCTGGATTCCCCTCTCCATCACCGCAGGGCCGCCCGGCCCGGCCGGGCCCAAAGGGGAGACCGGGGCCACCGGGCCTCAGGGTCCGCGTGGGTACGCAGGTCCGGCTGGGACGGTCGGCGCCCCTGGACCTCAGGGAACGGCCGGGCACAAGGGGGATACAGGATCTCGCGGAGCCACAGGGGCTCAGGGCCCGATCGGT
>JAFLEG010000508.1 GCA_017302195.1 Verrucomicrobiota bacterium | reverse complement strand
AAAACTCCCTGTTCATGCCGAATGCCCTCCCGTCGCCGGCTCCGTTCCGGAACCGGCAGGCGCGGCATGCCCCGCGCCGCCGCCGCTCAGCTTTTCCACGCCGTAAAACAAGACCGGGATCAGGAAGATGGCGATGCCGCTGGCCGCCAGCATGCCGCCGATGACGGTGAACCCCATCACCTGCCGCGACAGGGCTCCGGCCCCGCTGGCCTTGGCCAGGGGAACGCAGCCGAGGATGAAGGCGAAGCTGGTCATCAGGATCGGACGCAGCCGCAGCTTCGCGCCCTCCAGCGTGGCGTCGAGCAGCGGCTTGCCCTGCTCGTAGCCCATCTTGGCAAACTCGACGATGAGAATGGCGTTTTTGGCCGCGAGCCCGATGAGCATCACCAGACCGATCTGCGCATACACGTTGTTCTCGTAATGCCCCACCATGAGGGCGCCGAACGCGCCGGCCACGGCCACGGGCGTCCCGAGCAGCACGCTGAACGGGAGGCTCCAGCTTTCGTACTGGGCGGCCAGGATCAGGAACACGCAGAGCAGGGAGAAGCCGAAGATCACCATCGGCGACACGCCCTGCTGCGCCTTCTGTTCCTGGAAACTCATGCCCATGTAGTCGTATCCCATGCCCGAAGGCATGGTCTCGGCAAACACCTCTTCCAGCGCGCGCATGGCCTGGGCGGAACTGAATGGCGGACGTGCCGAGGCATTGATCTGGGCCGCGGAGTAAAGATTGTACCGCATCGTGAACTCCGGCCCGTTGGTGGCACGCAGCGTGGTCACCGCGGCCAGCGGCACCATGTTGCTCGCGTTGTTCAGCACGTAGAACTGTCCGAGGTTTTCCTGACGCGCGCGAAAATCCCCCTCGGCCTGCACGTACACCTGCCACTGGCGTCCGAAACGGTTGAAGTAGTTCACGAACGCGCCGCCCATGAAGCACTGCATGGTGGAATACACGTCCTTGAGGGAGACACCCTGGGAGAGCACTTGGTCCCGGTCCACGTCCACGTACACCTGCGGGACGGAGAGCAGGGCGGTGGAAAACACGCCCGCCAGCTCCGGACGCTTCTGCGCCGTGGCAATGAACTTCTTGAGGTTCTCCGCCAGAAAGCTGGTGTCCCGTCCCTCCCGGTCCTCCAGGATGAAGGTGACCCCGCCCGCGGCGCCGACGCCCGGAATGGCCGGCGGCGGGAAGGCAAAGCCGACCGCTCCGGGAAGCGCCCCCAGCCCCCGGTTCAGATGCTCCTTGATGGCCGCGTACTGCTCCTCGGGGCGTTTCCGCTTGGCCCACTCCTCGAAGGTGATGAAGAAGAAGCCGCTGTAGGTGTTGTTGACGCCGCTCAGCAGGCTGAAGCCCACGACCGACGTGCAGTACTTCACCCCCGGGGTCTTCTGGATGATTTCTTCGGCCTGCCGCACCACGGCATCGGTGCGCTGCAGTGAGGCGGCATCCGGCAACTGGACTCCGGCATACACGTAGCCCTGATCCTCGTCCGGGAGGAAGCTGGTCGGGATGGCCTTGCCAAACAGCCCGGCGAGCACTGCGGCTCCTGCAAGCAGCAGCACCGACACCAGGCCCTTGTGCACCAGGAACCGGCAGGTGCCGACGTAGCCGTCGGTCACCCGTCCAAAGGCCTTGTTGAAGCCGTCGTAGAATCGCTGCAGGAGGCCGGTGCCACGCACCTTGGGACGCAGCAGCATCGCCGCCAGCGCCGGGGAGAGCGTCAGTGCATTGAAGGCGGAGATGATCACCGAGACGGCGATGGTGACCGCAAACTGCTGGTACAGGCGACCGGTGATGCCCGGGATGAACGCCGTGGGCACAAAGACTGCGGCAAGGATGATGGCAATGGCCACCACCGGACCCGAGACCTCCTGCATGGCCTTCAGCGCGGCATCCTTGGGCGACAGGCCATGCTCGATGTGGTGCTCCACGGCCTCCACGACGACGATGGCGTCATCCACCACCAGGCCGATGGCGAGGACCAGTCCGAACAGGGAGAGGGTGTTGATCGAGAATCCAAACAGCGGAAACAGCGCAAACGTGCCCACCAGGGAGACGGGAACCGCCAGCAGCGGGATGAGCGTGGCGCGCCAGCCCTGCAGGAAGACGAACACCACGATGATCACCAAGATCAGGGCTTCCACCAGGGTATGGACGATCTCCTTCATCCCCTCGGTGACCGCGAGGGTGGTGTCCAGACAGGTCACGTAATCCATGTCCGGCGGGAAGGCCTTCTTGGCCTCCTCCATGACCGCCCGGGCGCCGCGGGCGGCGTCCACCGCGTTGGAATCCGGCAGTTGGTACAGCGCGATGATGGCGGAGGGACGCCCGTTCAACCGGGCAAGCATGGTGTAGTTCTGCGCACCCAACTCCACCCGGGCGACATCCTTCACCCGGACAATCGAGCCGCCCGGTTCGGCACGGAGGACGATCTCGCCGAACTCCTCCGGCGTTTCCAGACGCCCCTGGGAGCGCACGGCGTAGGTGAACTCCTGCCCTGCGGGAATTGGCTCGCCGCCGACCTGGCCGGCCGGATTGACCGTGTTCTGGGTCTGGATGGCGTTGATGATCTCGGGGACCGTGATGCCCATCTGGGCCAGGCGGTCGGGACGGACCCACAGGCGGATGGAGTACTGTCCCGCGCCGAACACCTGCACGCTGGCGATGCCCGGGACGCGGGTCATCTTGTCGTTCAGGTTGATGACCGCATAGTTCGCCAGGAAAATGCCGTCGTAGGTGTTGTTCGGCGAATACAGGGCGAAGAGGACCAGCGGAGAGGCTGTGGATTTCTGAACGATGATCCCCTGATTGTTGACCGCCGAGGGCAGTTGCGAATTGGCCTGACTCTGCCGCATCTGGGCCAGGATCTGATCGGTGTTCGGGTCGGTCGTGACGTCGAAATCCACGGTCAGGGTCATGGACCCGTTGTTGGCGTTCAGGGAGTACATGTACTCCATGTTGTCCACGCCGGACATCTGCTGCTCGATGGGCACGGCCACCGACTGCTGCACGGTGAGGGCGTCGGCGCCCGGGTAGGTCGCCTTCACCTGGATCTGCGGATCGGCGATGTTTGGGAACTGCGCGATGGGCAGGTCCAGGACGGCGACCGTGCCGACAAGCACCATCAGGATGGAGATGACCATCGCGACGATCGGCCGGTTGATGAAGAACTTCGACATTCGGAGGCGTCAGCGGGACATGGATGGATGTTCAGGGAGGAGATGACGCGCAACGCGGGACCTACAGTGTGGTCGCGGGGGCATTGGTCGCCAGGTACGGCACCGGGGTCACCGGGACACCGTCGCGCACCTTCTGAATGCCTTCCGCAACGACGCGGTCCCCCGCCTTGACGTCACCGCGGATCACCCAGAGGCCGCCATAGCGTTCCCCGGTGGTCACGGGAACAATCTTCACCTTGTCCTCCGGACCCACCACCGCGATGAGGGACCGTCCCTGGACGTCGGAAACCGCCCGCTGGGGCACCACGGTGGCGTTGGCATCCTCTCCGATTTTCGCACGCACCCGGGTGAACATACCGGGCACCAGCAGTCCCTGCGGATTCGAGAATTCCCCCACCACCTGAATGGTGCCGGTCTTGATGTCCACCTGGTTGTCCCCAAACCGCACCGTGCCGCGATGGGGATACACCTCGCCCGATGCCAGGATGAGCTCCAGTTGGCCTTCCCGTTTGGGATCGGATCCCGGGCGCGGCTCCCGTCCCTCGGCAATGTCCCGTTGCTGCATCTCAATCATGAACTGCTGCGCCACGGAAAAATAAACGCGGATGGGATCGGTCTTGGTCACCGTGGTCAGCGGACCGGTGTTGGGCCCGACGAGATTGCCCACCTGGGCCTTGGAGACGCTCGCCAGTCCGGCCACGCCGTTCACCGGGGATCGGATGGTGGTGAATCCGAGGTTGATCTGGGCCTGCAGGACGCTGGCCTTTGAGCTTTCCACCTGACCGGCGGCCGCCTTGTCGGCCTGAATGGCGTCGTCCAGTTCCTGCTGGCTGATCGCCTGCACCTTCGCCAGGGGCGTGTAGCGCTCCACATCCAGGGCCGTCTTCTCCTTGTGGGCCTCGGCCTCGACCAGATCCGCCTGGGTGCGGGCCAGCGTGGCCTCGAACGGCGCCGGATCAATCTGGAAGAGCACCTGT
>JAFLEG010000507.1 GCA_017302195.1 Verrucomicrobiota bacterium | reverse complement strand
CGAGTTTCAAGTGTTCAGTGTTCAGTGTTCAGGAAGTCAGAAGAAGTCAGAGCCGCGTCACCCCGACTCTTGCTTCCTGGGAATTTCCGGAATCCTCGTCCTCCCCAGACCCCAGACCCCAGACCCCAGACAACACACGATTCATCCCTCCCGTCTTTCCCGCTTGATCCGGTCCGGGCCAAGGCCGCCCACTCCCGGGCTTTGATGAAGCCCTACACGGCGGTGATCTTCGACATGGACGGGGTGATCGTGGACAGCGAACCGCTCCATGAACGCGCCTTCCTCGACACCTTCACCCAGCTCGGCCTCGCCGACCGGCATGGCATCCATTTTCCGGAGTACTACGGCCGTTCGGACCAGACCGTCTGGCGCGATTTCATTGCCAGGCACCAACCGTCCCAGCCGCTGGCCGAACTGACGCGCCTGAAGCAGACGCGCTTCCTCGAGCTGCTGCGCACGGAACAGCCCCTCTTCCCCGCCATCCCGGCCCTGGTGACCTCCCTGGCGGCGCGCGGTCCCATCGCCCTCGCCTCCGGATCCGATCACACCGTCATCAGCGCGGTGCTCGATCTGTCCGGGTTGCGCCGCCACTTCGGCGCCGTGGTCAGTGCGGACGACGTGCCGCGCGGCAAGCCGGCGCCCGACATCTTCCTGCACGCCGCCGACCGACTGGGGGTGCCCCCGGCGGCGTGCGTGGTGATCGAGGACTCGGTGGCCGGCGTGGCGGCCGGCCGTGCGGCGGGAATGCAGGTGATCGGCATCACCAACTCCGTCTCCGGCGATCAACTCGGGGAGGCCCACGCGGTCGTCGGGGACTACGAGGCGATCCGGACCCTGCTCCTGTAGTCGAGTGCCGCGATCCCGCAGGGCTGCTGGCGCCGGTGATTCCCGCTCGCCGCACCTTCGAGGAGGCACGTACGCTGGCGCCGAAATGTGCATGAACCCGCGCCTGCCCCTGATGCTCCTGCTCGCCTCCCTCCTGGCCCAGGCGCGGACCGATGCCGCGGAGGCCGTCCGGCTCCCAACCACCTTCGACCTGCCCGCCATTGAGGCGTACCTGCAATCCGAGGTGACGCAGGCCAGCCGTGTCGGCCTGTCGGTGGTGATCGTGAAGGACGGCCGGATCGTCCTGGCCCGGGGTTTCGGGCGGCAATCGCTCACGAATCCACAGCCCGTCGAGGTCACCACGCGGTTTGCCATCGGCTCGGTGAGCAAGCAGTTCACCTGCGCCGCAGTGCTGCTGCTGGCCGAGGACGGTCGGCTCTCGGTCGGGGATACGGTCGCGAAGTACTATCCGGACCTCACCCGGGCCGGCGACATCACCCTGCTGGACCTGATGCACCACACCTCGGGTTATCCGGATTACTATCCCCTGGATTTTGTGGACCGCCGGATGCAGCAGCCCATCGCTCCGGACGATCTCCTGCGGCAGTACGCCGGGGGAAAGCTCGACTTCGAGCCGGGCGCCAACTGGTCCTACAGCAACACCGGGTACATCCTGCTCGGCCGCGTGGTGGAACGGATCAGCGGGGAACCGCTCGGCGCCTTCCTGCAGCGGCGGATCTTTGGCCCGCTCGGCATGACGAACACCGTCTATGAGCCGGCGCACCCGGTGCCGCAGTCCGCACAGGGCTTCACCACCTTCGCCCTCAGCCCGCCCACTCCGATCACGCCGGAAGGACGGGGATGGCTGGAAGGCGCGGGAGGCATCTATTCCACGCCCTCGGATCTGGCCCGATGGGATCTGGCCCTGATGGAGGGCCAGGTCCTGAAGCCGGCCAGTTACGCCCTCATGACCACCCCCCGCACCCTGCCCAACGGCCGCAACACCGAATACGGCTGCGGCGTTTCGGTACGCCTGCAGCAGGGACGGGAGGTCGTGGCCCACAACGGCGCCGTGGCCGGGTTCACCGCCTTCAACGCCATGGTGCCATCCACACGCTCGGCGCTGGTCATGACCTGCAACCTCGATGGCGGGCTGGGCGCCCTGCCGGGCGAACTGCTCCCCTTGCTGATGCAGGAACCGGCGGTGGTGCCGGTGGTGGAGGGGCCGGCGGCGGTGGACACCGTGAAGGCGGTCTTTGCCGGCCTGCAGCAGGGCACCGTGGACCGCGCCGCACTGGCGCCGGAATTCAGCCACTTCCTTACCGGGGCCCGGCTGGCCGGGGCATCGGAACGGCTTGGGAAGTTTGGCTCCCCTACCGAGACCACACTCCTGACCCGGCGCGAACGTGGCGGCCTGGAAGTGACCACCACGAAGCTGACCTTCACCAATGCAACACTCCGCGTGCTGATGTACCGGCAACCCGGTGGACGAATTGAGCAGTTCTTCGTGGATGAGGAGTGACGGGAAAGTCCCGTTATTGGGATCAGCCAATCCCATACTCGGCGAACCGTTGCGGGGTTCGGCCGGAAACCCTGCAGAATTTCGGCGAAATTCGACAGAAGGGGAACAGTCCACGGGGGTGGCACACCGGCTGCATCGCAGGCGGTCCGCATGTCGAAACTTCACAATTTCCGCACTCCATGGACCGCCTTGATCCCTTCGTGCCTGGGGCGGGCAGGTCTTCTGGTCACACTCATGGGCTGCTGCAGCATGGCCTGGGCGCAGTGCGATCGGGAGGTCGTCCTCACGTCCTCAAAAACCGAGTATCAGAATGCCGCCGGGGTGGTGGAACGTTCCGTGGAGGAGCGCTGCGTCATCACCGTGGGCAAAACCGGGATCTCCATCGCTCCTGCGGATCACGAGCCGATGCTCGCCACCGTCGTCTCCACGGTTTGCGAATGGGAGGAGGCGTTCAAGACGGGCAGGACCACGGTGCAGGCGACCTTTCAGGAACGCGACGGCAAGGCGGGTGACGCCACGATCACCATCGAGGGAAAGGACGGGAAAATCACCTGCACGATGACCCAGAAGTCGCGGCCCGACCGCGTGATCCTGGTGGTGGCCGACACCTTCGGGGAGAAAACGGCTGCGCCGAAGCGATGAGCCAGGGCATGGGAGGGACGAGGGCTGAGAGGCGAGGGACGAGTCGCCGCAAGTCATGAACTGAAACACCACCCGCTCGCCGAGCATTGCACCCTGGCAGGACGACTCCCGGCCCGCCGCCCTTCTCTCGCCCGTCGCCCCTAACCCCTCGCCCCCATGCTCCAGGACCTCCGCTTCGCCCTCCGCCAGTTGCTGAAGAACCCCGGCTTCACCGCCGTGGCGGTGCTCACCCTCGCGCTCGGCATCGGGATCAACACCTCCATGTTTGGCGCGCTGCAGACCCTGCTGGCGCGGCGGCTGACCTACCCCCGGCCGGAGGGGTTGGTGCAGGTGTTTCAGACCTCCCCGCATTCCCCGTGGGGATCCCATCATTCGGCCCCCAACATTGCCGACTACCGGCAGAGCGGCGCCTTCGCGCTGCTCGCGGCGTTCACCGACAAGTCCTTCAACCTGTCCTTTCCCGGCGAGGCGCCGGAGCGGGTCAGAGGGCTGATGGTTTCCCCGGATCTGTTTCCAATGCTGGGAGTGCCACCGCAACTCGGGCGATGGTTCTCCGCCGGGGAGGAGGCTCCCGGACACGCCGGTGTGGTCATCCTGGACCATGCATTCTGGCAGCAACGGTTCGCCGGAGATCCGGGAGTCGTTGGCGAGACTCTCCGACTGGATGGAGAGCCTGTGACGGTGGTGGGGGTGATGCCCGAATCCTTCCACGATCCCATGCTCATGGGTGCGGTCTCGATTTGGAAACCCCTGGTCATCGCTGAACCCGAGCGCAGCAATCGGGGACACAGTTATCTGAAATGCATCGCACGCCTCGCCCCGGGGCAGGCCCTGAACGACGGACAGGCGGCGGCCAACGGACTGGCAGCCCGCCAGCGCGGGGAGCATCCGCAGGCGTCGCCCGATGGACTGCGGCTGGTGCCTCTGGCCGAATCGAGCCTGCCGCCCCAGGCGCGTCAGATGGTGTGGCTGGTGATGGTGCTCGCCGGATTTGTCCTGCTGATTGCCTGCGCCAATCTGGCCAATCTGCAATGCGCCCGCACCCTGACCCGGGGTCGGGAACTCGCCATCCGCGGCGCCCTGGGTGCATCGCAGGGGCGGCTGCTCGGCCAGTTGCTTGGTGAAAGCGTGCTCCTGGCCGCGCTGGGCGGCGGGGTTGGAGTCGTTCT
>JAFLEG010000506.1 GCA_017302195.1 Verrucomicrobiota bacterium | reverse complement strand
TGCCGCTGCGGGCCTCCTCGCGGGCGCCCGGGGGATTGCCCGAACCGGTGCTGCGGCCCGCCATCTCCTTCCTCACGCCGCCCGGCGGCCCGGTGCCGGTCGCGGCCCGGGGGGGACGCCTGCTGGTGGCCGACGACGACGTGGCCAACCGGGACATCCTCACCCGGTGCCTGACCCGGAGCGGGTACACGGTCACCGTTTCAACCAATGGCCTGGAGGCGCTGCAGGCGCTGCGCTCCCTGGAGTTCGACCTCGCGCTGCTGGACATCCTGATGCCGGGTCTGGACGGGTACCAGGTGCTGCTCCGGCTCAAGGGAGATCCGGCGCTGTGCGATATTCCGGTGATCATTGTGTCCGGATTTGACCTGGGGGGCGGCATCGCGCGATGCATTGAGGCCGGGGCGGATGACTATCTCACCAAGCCGTTCAATCCGACGCTGCTCCGAGCCCGGATCGCGGCGTGCCTGGAGAAGAAGCGCCTGCTGGACCAGGAACGCGCCCTGGCCCTGCAGGTCCAGGAAGAGCGGGCGCGCTCGGAACGCCTCCTGCTGAACATCCTGCCCGGACCGATTGCCGAACGGCTCAAGCAGGGGGGCGGCGCCTTGGTGGACGCCCTGGGCGAGGCGACGGTGCTGTTCGCCGACCTGGCGGGATTCACGGAGCTGGCCGCCAGCCTGACCGCCTCGGAGACCGTGCAGCTCCTGGATGACGTGTTTACGCAGTTCGACGCGCTGGGAGAACGGCACGGGATCGAGAAGATCAAGACCATCGGCGACGCCTGGATGGCGGCCAGCGGTGTGCCGAGTCCGCGGGCCGATCATGTGGATGCGGCGGCGGCGCTGGCGCTCGACATGCTGGCGGCGATCGAGGCGATGGCATCCAAGACCCCGGTGCCCCTCCGCCTCCGGATCGGACTCCACACCGGCCCGGTGGTCGCGGGGGTGATCGGGCGCCACCGCTTCAGCTACGATCTGTGGGGCGACACGGTCAACACGGCCAGCCGGATGGAGTCCCATGGCGTTCCCGGCCGCATTCATGTGACCGGCGCCATCGAGGAGCGGCTGCGCGGCCGGTTCACCTTTGAGCCCCGCGGACCCATTCCGATCAAGGGACTGGGCATGCTGCACACCCAGTTTCTCACCGGACGGCAGGCTGGGGATGGCCAGGGCCAGTAGCCGCTCACCGAGGTCGGGGTCTCTGGCGCTGCCCGGTGGTGGTTCACCGGCGGGGCGGGGCCCTATGGGGTTGCGGAGGGAACACGATCCTGCGCGATGGAAGCGCCGGTGTCGGGCAGCCAGAGCGTGAAACGGGAGCCGCAGCCGGGCTCGCTGGTGACCACGATGTCGCCCCCCATCAGGCGCGCAAACTTCCGCGAGATGGCCAGCCCCAGGCCGGTGCCCCCGTACTTCTTGGTGGTGGAGGCATCGCCCTGCTCAAAGGCCTCAAAGAGGCGTCCAAGCTGTTCGGGCGTCATGCCGATTCCGGTGTCGGAGACCGCGAACTCCAGCCACCGAGCGGCCCGGTCGCCCGGGGGGGATTTGGAGAGCGCACCCGGGGCTGTTGCCCGTGCGGTGACCTGGATCCGGATGTCCCCCCTTTCGGTGAACTTGGCGGCATTGCTCAACAGGTTGAGCAGGATCTGGCGCAGCTTGGTGACATCCGTTGCGAAGACCCCCAGAGGCGTCGGGGCGTCGAGGACCAGACGGTTGCCCGTGCGGGCGGCCAGCGGTTCGATCACCCCCAGCACCTCCGGAAGCAGGGCGTCCAGTTGGACGGGTTCCACATACAGCGTCATCCGGCCGGCTTCGATCTTGGAGAGGTCCAGGATGTCGTTGATCAGCGCCAGTTGATGCCGGGCGGAGCCATGAATCTTCTTCAGATCGGGCACCAGGGCATCCGCCCCCAGGTCGCCGGCCTCCTCCTGCAGCAGTTCGCTGTAGCCGATGATGGCATTGAGCGGCGTGCGCAGTTCATGGCTCATGTTGGCGAGGAAGCGGCTCTTGGCGTTGTTGGCGACTTCCGCAGACTCCTTCGCGCGCTGCAGTTCCTCCTCGGCGCGTCTGCGGACCTCGATCTCGGCCTCCAGCGCCTGTCGGGCGGCCTGTTCCTGCGTGAGCAACGCTTCCCGCAGACGGGCGGCCTCGCGGCGTTTGCGCAGGTAGAGCATCCGGGCCAGGAGGCCCCAGGCCAGCAGGCCCCCGTTCACCAGGACGACGGGGGTCATGATCCAGGCATTGAGGTACCAGGGGCGGACCAGGGACAGTGCGATGAACGCGGGTGCGGAGTAATTCAGATCGCGGTCCACATACTGGACGGCAAAGAGCAGCGGTCCCGCGCGGTTGGTGGTCCACTCCAGGCTGGCGGCTTCGGTGGCGGCACTCCACCGGAGGGGATCCGGGGACGACCGGTCCGAAGTGCCGCCGGGAAGAAACTGCCAGCGGAACTGTCGGCTCTCCGCGCGGGTGCGGTAATCGGCAACCTGCCATGCCAGGGTGGCGCGGCGTCCGGTGGTGATGGCGGTGGGTTTCCCGTCGCGGCCCGACTCCCGGTCGTGCCGTACCTCGATCTGTGGCGCAGGCGAGGACCGCGCCCGCCGGTAGCGGGAAAGTCCGCGGCTGGTGCCGAACCAGATGGCGCCCTCGGCATCCTCCTGAATGCAGGCCACCGGGCGGGCGGGAAGCCCGTCCCGATCGTCAAGTCCCGACCATACGGCACCGTCAAAGATCCGCACTCCGGCCCGCTTGCCCACCCACAGGACCCCGCGGGTGTCCTCAAACAGGACGTTCACCGCCTCGCCCACCGCCTCGCGTCGCCGGTCGAACCGCGTGACGGCACTGCCGTCCAACCGCGAGATGCCACTGGACCCTCCGATCCAGATTCCGCCGCGCCGGTCACGGGTCAGGGCCCGCCCGTAATTGTCGGTCAGGCCCTGGTCGGTCCCAAAAACTGTGCGGGTCGGGGATGTCGTCGCCGCTCCCGGCGCCCCGGCGGTCCACCGGACGACGCCCCCGCCTGCATCGAAGCCGGCCCAGAGTTCGGATTCCGAGAGGCAGAGGACACTGGTAACCGGTGGCACCGAGCCGCCGCCGGGCAGCACGATCTCGCCGGTCGCCCCGACATTCCGCCACCTGAGGACCTCGCCGGCGAAGGTTCCGGCAGCCACGGTGCCGTCCAGGGCGACGGACAGGCAGGTGATGCGGCGGATGGCTGGCTCGGGACCTGCCATTGCTTGAAACCGGCCATCTTCCAGCACCCGGATGCCCGCGGGGGTTGCGAGGCACAGTCCGCCGCCCGGCAGGGCGGCCAGGGCGGAGATTTCCTCCGAAGGCGCTCCCTCGGATGTCGCGGGGCGCTCGAAGCCCTTTCCATCCCAGAAGCAGAGTCCGCCCGAGGTGGCGAACCACAGGCGTCCGGTGGGATCGCTCACGGCCTGGCGGATGGCGTCGGAGGGCAGGCCGTCGGCCGTGGTGAATGTGGATACCGTTGCGGGATCGTACCGGCTCAGTCCGGCTTCGGTGGCAAACCAAAGGATGCCATCCGGATCCCTCTGGATCACCGAGACGTGCGGATCGGCCAAACCGTCGGCCGCCGTCAGATTCACAAACGACTGACCGTCGTAGTGGGCCACACCGCGCTGGGTGGCGATCCAGACGTCCTGTCCCTCCCCAAAGGTCATGGACCACACCACATTGTCCGGGAGCCCGTCCCGGGTGGTCCACTGCCGGAAGGCTCGCGATCCCGTGGCCCGGGGATCATGACGCCAAAGCCCCTGGCCCCAGGATCCAAACCAGATGCTTCCGTCAGGCGCCATCCGCGGGGAATCCACCGTGAAGGTATCGAGTCCGGCCTCCTGGAGCACATTGCGGAAGCGGATGCCGTCAAACCGGAGCAGGCCGTCCTCGGTGCCCAGCCAGAGCGTGTCGTTCTCGCCCAGGGCGATCTTGTACACTCTGAGCTCCGGAAGGCCGTTGTCCCGGGTTCTGTGTTCGACCTGGGAGCCGACCAGGCGGTACAGCCCGTGGCCTCCCGCCCACACCACGCCATCCCGACCGGCCAGCACGCACTGCAACTGGCGGTCCTCCGGACGGTCTCCGAGGGGAATGGGCACAAATCCACCCTCCTGACGCCGGCTAAGTCCTCCATTCTCGGACGCCACCCAGAGCACCCCTTCCGGT
>JAFLEG010000505.1 GCA_017302195.1 Verrucomicrobiota bacterium | reverse complement strand
TGCCCGTCCCGCCACCAGGGCCACCGCCTCGCGCAGCGCCGCGGGCGCCATGTTGTCCAGCAGGATGCAGTCCGCACCCGCGTCCGCCGCCTGGCGCACCTGCTGGAGCGAGTCGGCCTCAACCTCCACCAGGAGGTCCGGCCACAGCCGCCGGGAGCGGATCACCGCCGCGGCAATCGGATTCGGAGCCTCCGCGGCGAGGGCGGCGAGGTGGTTGTCCTTGATCAGCACCCGGTCATGCAGGCCCATGCGGTGATTCTCCCCGCCCCCGCAGCGGACCGCATACTTCTCAAACACCCGCAAGCCGGGCGTGGTCTTGCGGGTGTCGAGGATGCGTGCCCGGGTTCCGGAGACCGCGGCGACGTACCGGGCCGTCAGCGTGGCCACGCCGCTCAACCGCTGGACAAAGTTCAGGGCGACCCGCTCGGCGGTCAGGATGGCCCGCGAGGCACCCTGCACCGTCATCACCACGGCGCCGGGTTCCAACGCGGCGCCATCCGCAGACCCAACCTGGATCTCCAGATTGGGCGATCCCTCCCGGAAGGCCGCCTCGGCAAACGCCACGCCGCACAGCACCGCCCGCTGGCGGCAGACCAGCATGGCTCGGGAACGCGCCTCGGGCGGGATGCAGGCCAATGTGGTCACGTCGCCACCCCCGACATCCTCCGTCAATGCCGCGCGCACCGCCGCCTGGACCGCCTGTTCCGTGGGCCGAATCACCGGCACACGCTGCGCGAAACAGGGCGCCCGGAAAACTAAATCCGGCACCATCGGTGGGATCGCTCAGGAGGACGCCCTGCCCCGCCCCGTCCATCGGCCTCGCCGGGATTCCAGCCCCGGAAGAAAGCGCCGTTCGGAGAGCTGGCGACGACCGAAATGCCAGCTCCACATCAGGACCACTCCGGCCCCAACCACACCGGTCCAGTGGAAGACAGCCCGGGACTCCCAGGGCATGGGCGGCAGCCCCAGCCGGGTTTCCCGTTCGTTGGCATACCAGTCGTAGATCGCGGACACGAGATAGGGGACGTGATGCAACACCCAGGTAATGCCCAGTGCCGGGACCAAGGCCAGCCGGGACAGTGACAGCGCCGTGCCCATCAGCGCCGTGGCGGAAATCCACAGGGCGAAGTCGAGATCCACCAGCACCCGCTGCGCGATCCACTGCCGGCGTCCGGGAGAAAGCTCCAGGCCATTCCACCACTGGACGGCCGATGGGAGGTAAGGCAGCAGGACGAGCAGGACGAAGGCCCCCGAGACCCGCAGCAGCAGGGCCAGCAGGCGCCCGCGCAGGATGGCGGCAGGCGTCAAGGGAGTGACCAGCCAGAGTTCCAGTCCGCCCGATTCCCGTTCCGCACGAAAACTGGCCACCGCCATGAAGGCCACCAACCCGAGCAGGGCCGGACGCAACACGGCGATGAAGGAGTCTCCAAGCCTTCCGTTGGCATCACGCGCCATCCACCACCCGCCGACCACCACCCCGGCCATGAGCCAGCCCGACACCCGGGCATCCCAGGTCCGGGATTGCAGCCAGCGCACAGGATTCGCCTCCAGTTGCCGCGCCCGTCGCCGGCTCCAGAGCCCGCGGCCGAACCGCACCGACAGCAGCACCTCTTCGGCGACCCGTCGCCGGGCCGAAACCGGCTCCTCCCGCCAGGTCCGACGCACCCCCGCCGATGCGGCCAGGACCATCAGCATCACCCCGAGGATTGATGCCAGGCAGACGATGGCCGCCAGCGCCACCGCCAACCCGGAGGCGGGCCCGCCCCAGTCCCGCCACCAGGCATCGAATCCATCCCGCTGGCCGAGGCCGAACCGGGCAGCCAGGTCCTCAATGCCACCCAGGATTCCGGCCAGAAGGATCCGCCACCGGTGGCCCGGCATGGCGGCCAGCGCCGACGGCACGTGCCGCAGCGCCAGGTGGACCGACAGGAACAATCCCCCGGCACCCACCGCAAACCCCAGCGCCAGCAGGCGGGCCCGCCACCAGGAGGTGGTCAGCGAGGACGCCGCCAACCCGGCAGCGAGCGCCAATCCGAGCGCGGACAACTGGAACAGCAGCAGACGCGCCACGTCCATCCAGCCGACACCTCCAATGAGCACGGGAATGATCAGGACTGGTGCTGCCGCCACCACGAACAGGAAGGCCCGCGCCGCCTGGGTGACCGCCTTGCCCACCACGATGTCCAGCGGACGCAGCGGGGTGAGGAACAATAACCCGAGGGTCCCCTCCCGCTTCTCCCGGCTGAGGCAGTCCGCGGTGAGCACCGGCCCGACCAGCCAGATCCCCGCGAAGAGCAGCCGGTTCAGCCCAAGAAAGAATCCGCGTCCCGATCCGGTCGTGCCCGGACTCGCCCGCTCCCAGGCCAGCCAGAGCAGCACCATCATGATGCCGGCGCCCAGCACACGCAGGTTGTACAGGCTGCCCTGCCGCGACAGTTCCAGCAGTTCCCGATGGATGATGGACCGCATGGCGGCGCCGGACCTCCCTAATGACGCCCCACTGCACCCAGGGCAAACTGCCGTTCGCTCAGGTCGCGCCAGACCCGGCCCGACGCGGCGGCAGCCACGGCGAACTGGATCCCTGCAGGGATCAGGCCCCAATCCAGCCGGGTGGCCATGTAGAATCCCATGCCGGAGGCGCCGGCACGCATCGGGGTCTCGAAGAACATCGGGTTGAGCGCCGCCTGAATCGTCACGGTGAGCAGCAGGGGCACGATCAGCCCCCACAGGGCGGTGCTCAGGACGCCACTGAGAAAGTGACGCGCCCGCAGTCCGCGCCAGAGTCCGATCCACGGCAGGGTGACCAGCGAGGACACCAGCCACCAGTTCCAGCCGGACCATTCCACCCCCGCCCGCCGGAAGCTGCCCCGGGCGTAGGCGACCAGGAACAGTTGCAGCAGCACCGGCGGCAGGAACTCGCGCAGGTGCGCCAGCCAGCGGCTCTGGAGCAACTGGCCCGGGCGCAGCGGCGTCACCAGCAGGAGTTCCAGGGTGCCATTCTCCCGCTCCGCGCGAAACCCGCCGGCCGCGCTGAAGACCATGCCGCCCAGCAGCACCAGGGGCGCCACGGTGGCAGCCAGGGAGAACATCAGATCCTTGAGTCCGAAGATCCAGATGCCCAGCACCACGGCGAGCCAACCCCACCGGGTCAGCGACGCCGCCACGGTGCGGTGCTGCAGCCAGATCAGGGGGTTGTGTCCGAGGCGGCGATGCTGACGCCGCCGCGCCCAGCCACCGAAAACCACCGGCGCCACCAGACGCCGCTGCAGGGCCACCACTTCCGGCCGTGGCGGCTCCTCATGCCAGGCGCGTTCCGTCCTCCGGGCCACAAAGAACAGGGCGAGCAGGACCAGGACTGCCACTCCGGCAATCCAGGCTGCCAAGCCGGTCGCCCAGACCACCATCGCATCGTTGGGAAACTTCTTCGCAAGCATCGCCACGATGTAAGGCAGCCGCTGGTGCTCGTGCTCGGCGAACGGACTTCCCAGCACGACTCCCGGATGATTCAGCAGCCAAGGAAGCCCGCTCAGGCTGTCGGGTGAAACTCGTCCCTCCATGAACTGCGATACCACCAGGGTGAGGAACCCGCCGAACAGGAACGCCGTCCCGAGGAACACAAACTGCAGGCAGTACGCCAGCGCCAGGCTGCGGCGAAACGCCACCGTCAGGGTGCTGGCCGTGAGACCCGCCGCCAAGCCCATCACCAGCAGCGTCACCTGGAAGACCACCACCGAAGCCAGCTCCAGCCCGCTCACGCCGCCCGCCAGCATTGGCACCGCGAGCATCGGCAGCGGAGCCATCCAGAGTGTCAGCGCACGCAGCGCGCTGGCGGCGCTCTTGCCGAGGGCGACGGAAATGGGACGCAGCGGGGTGAGTCCGAGCAGCCCCAGCGTGGCCTCCCGCCGTTCGCGGGCGATGGCATCCGCGGTCAGTGCCGGTGCGAAACCCAGAATGGACAGCACCAGGGCCCGGTGGATCATCAGAAAGAGGTGGGAGCCCTGCGAGGTCTTGGGGAAGCCGGGCGGAACCCATTGGGTGTCCACCGGATTCAAGAATCCCCATGCGAGGGATCCAAGGGCCAGTGCCGCGGCCGCCAACCGCAGGCGGAACAGCCCGGGAAGCCGCGCCTGCTCCCTCAGTTCCCGCTGGATGACCGGATTCATTTGCCGGTCCAGCGGCTA
>JAFLEG010000504.1 GCA_017302195.1 Verrucomicrobiota bacterium | reverse complement strand
GGATGGGACGCATGCGGTGCGGGTCCCCGTGAAGCTCGGACGCAGTTCCGTCAGCACCATCGAAATCGTCGAGGGCCTCGAGGTCGGGGACAAGATCATCCTCTCCGACATGAGCCAGTGGGATGGTTTCAACCGGGTGAGGGTGCCGTGAGTAGGACGTCAGTGGTCGGTAGTCCGTGGTTGGCCGTCATCGCCTGTATCTCGGTCGGAAGTTCTCGCCGTGGGGCTGCCATGCATACCGATCGACTTGAGATAGGCATTGAGCATCGGACCCAGCGCTTGGGTCAGGGAACTCAGGATGGCGATCCGCTCCGGGTTCAGCAGGACTCGTTTGTAGGCGCGGCGCAGGAAATGCTTGGTTTCGTTCAGCGAGCCACGCGCCGTGCGGACGAATCGGCGGTTGTCTGCAAGCGAACCGCGCCCTTCTCCTTCGGCGATGTTTGCGCCGACCGAGTCAGCGGCCCGCACCAGTTGCTTTCCCATGGTTGCCTTGCTGAACGAATCCCAGGTGCAGGCGACTTCCCAGACCCGATCCGCCAGTGCTTCGGCAATGCGATAGATCCGCAACTGCTCGAAGTTCGACCTTGCCTTTCCGTTCATCAACCAGAGTTCGCCGACTCAGTTGCCTTCGGCCAATCCCTAGATCTCGCCACCCGGCGACGCCTCCCCATTGGGGGCAGGAGGGGTGCGGAGCCAACCGATTCGGAGGAGAATCACCAAGGACCTGCATCCCATGCCCACTGACCACCCACCACGGACCACGGACGACAAGTCCGCCTCCCCCCTCATCCACCTCGAAGGCATTCAGAAGGTCTTTCTGACCGATGAAATCGAAACGCATGCGTTGTCCGGTATCCACCTGGAGATCCGGCAGGGCGAGTATGTGTCCATCGCGGGCCCCAGCGGCTGCGGCAAGTCCACGTTGCTGGCCATCCTGGGGCTGCTCGACACGCCGAGCGCGGGCACCTATGTGCTGAACCAGCAGCAGGTGGCCCAGTTGGATCACTCGGCCCGCGCGCGGATCCGCAACCGCGAGATCGGGTTCATTTTCCAGAGCTTCAATCTCATCGGTGACCTGACCGTTTTTGAGAACGTGGAGCTGCCGCTCACCTACCGCGGCCTGGCCGCCGCCGAACGGAAGCAGCGTGCCATGGAGGCGCTGGAGAAGGTCGGGATGAGCCACCGGTTGCGGCACTATCCGAGCCAGCTCTCGGGCGGGCAGCAGCAGCGTGTTGCCGTGGCCCGGGCCCTTGGCGGCAAGCCGAGCATCCTGCTGGCGGACGAGCCGACCGGGAACCTGGATTCCAAGAACGGCGATGCGGTCATGGACCTGCTTCGGCAGTTGCACCGCGAGGGCGCCACGATCTGCATGGTGACCCACGACCCGCGCTTTGCGCGTCATGCCGACCGCCAGATCCATCTCTTCGACGGGCGGATCGTTGAGGAGGTCCGCGATGCGGCATGATCCCACCGTGAAGTGTTCCTCGCCAAACCCCTGCCTTATGAATCGCACCCTGCACTTCCTGCGGCCCGCGATGGCGCCGCGCCTGAACCTGGTTCACGCCACCCGTCACCGGCATCTGCACGCCCGCATGACGGTGCTGGATCCCGCGTTGCCCTCGGCGGCCGGCGTGACCCTGGAGCTGTTCGTCCGAAACCTGGAAAGGTCCCGCTCCTTCTACGCCTCGCTGGGTTTCATCGCCACCGTGGCCACCGAGCGGAGTGCCGAGCTGGTGCGCGAGGGGCACCGCCTGGTGCTGGTGCAGCCCGAGCGTCCGCGCTGGGCCTTCACCGGCGAGCCGGACAATACGCCGCGGACCAACCTGCGCCTGGCTGTCGCCGATCTGGGGGCGCTGTGGGCGCGCGCGGGATGTCTGGGACTCCGCGTCCTGCAACCCCTTCAACGCCAGAGCGGCGGGAGTTGGGCGTTCATGGTGGCGGATCCCGATGGATTCGGACTGCACTTTTCCGGCCCCCTGAGGCCCGAGGAAGTGCGGTAGTGCCTGGAACGGGACCCCGGAGATGGGGAACCCACGACCCGAAGGCTGCGGCCCCAGCACCCTTTCCAGTCTCGCCCTCCCGCCAGTCCTCGCTAACCTCCCTGCATGCCTCTTCGACGACCCCGCCTCCCGGCCTCGGGATGGAAGCGATGGCTGGTCCTGTTGGGGGGAATCCTCGCCGGCGGGTTCCTGCTCCTGATCCTGCTCGCCCTCGGGCTCTGGGGAGCGTTCCAGATCCCGCAGGTCCAGGGCTGGTTCATTGCCAGAATGATGGAGATGTCCCCGCCGGGGACCCCTGAGGAGATGCCCGGGAGTCCGGGCGTGGTGCCGACCTATTCCGGGCCGGTGGCGAGCGCCCGCTTGGCGTCGAGTGCCTCGGAGCTCTACCGCCAGACCAACGTCTGGAACCTCCACCTGCAGTTCGGTGCGGCCGACTGGGTCAGCATCCAGCACCGCCGGGTGGAGCCGGTGCCCGGCTGGATGAAGGAGGATGGAGGCATCGTCCTTCGGAATCCGAACGCCTCCCGCAATGGGCTCTCCGGCGTGGTGGGGATTGATTTTCCGTGGTCCAAGGGCGACGTGGAATTTGGCGGGCGCCAGTTCACCAACGTCGCGATCCGCTTCAAGCGCAACGGAACCTATCTTGGGGGCATCCGCGGATATCGCAAACCCTTCAAGCTGGATCTGAACGAGCATGTTCCGGAGCAGTCCCTGGCCGGCCGGACGCTGTTCAATCTCGGCAACCTCTCCGCCGACTTTACCTGTCTCAGCGACACGCTGGGCTATGAGTTTTTCCGGGAGGCGGGGGTGCCTGCGCCGCGGACCGCCTTCGCCCGGGTGTTTCTTTCCATTGCCGGCCAGGAGACCAACCGGCTGCTTGGTCCGTACCTTCTCGTGGAGAATCCGGATGCGGAATGGGCGCGAGAGGCCTTCGCCATCCCGGGGGTGGCCCTGTTCAAGCCCGTCACGCAGGAGTTGTTCGCTGACCTGGGAACAAACTGGTCGGACTACGACGGCATCTACGATCCAAAAACCAAGGTTACCCCCGCGCAACAGGCACGGGTGATGGAGTTGGCGCAGTTCGTCACCCACGCCACCGACGAGGACTTTGCCGCACGGGTGGCCGGATTTGTGGACCTTTCCGAAACCGCCCGATTCCTGGCAGCCGAGGTGCTGCTGTCCAACTATGACGGGATTCTTTCCAACGGGCAGAATTTCCTGTTTTACCTGGAGCCAGTCAGTCAACGCATTGGCTTCATCCCGTGGGACCTGGACCATTCCTGGGGGGAGTTTCCCTTCGTCGCCACCGCCGAGGACCGGGAGCGGGCGAGCATCTGGCGTCCGTGGCTGGGATCGCATCGGTTCCTGGAGCGCCTGATGGCCGTGCCCGACTTCAAGCAGCGCTACCGGGAGGCGTTGGACCGCCTGCTCCGTGGTCCATTCACACCGGCACGCTTGAACGACCGTGTGGATGCCCTCGCCGCCGCAGTACGGCCGGTGATTGCCGAGTGGTCCACCAACCGGCTGGCCAAGTTTGAGGTGGCGGTCTCCGGCGAGGTACGGCCAGGACCTCGGGATACGGACAACCCCATGGATCCGAACCGCCCCGTCTGGCAGCTCAAGCGCTTCATCGCCGCCCGCGCCGCCAGCGTGCAGGATCAACTGGACGGCCGGACAGAGGGGGTCGTCCTGTCCCGTCAGCCGCCGAAGCGGTAGAGTTTTCAGTCCCTGGGTTCCCGTTTCAGCAAAGTCAGACCCCCGGGCAGGTGGGTCTGGCTTTCAAGTTGGGTGGGACGTCCGCCCCGCCACGTGGGACGCTTGTGCGCTCCGGAAGATTCCTGCGGACTCCGTCTGCCCAGGGGTTTGCCGAATTCCGGTCGTGCGAACTCCGTCTTTCGCCGATAGACCTCTCTCCATGAACCTCCCCTCCGTCTCCCGCCGGGCCTTCCTCCGTGGCATGGGCGTTTCCATGGCGTTGCCGTGGATGGAGTCTCTGCCGGTATGGGGCAAGGAGGCCGCAGGCACTGCCGCATCCAGCGAGGCCCCGGTGCGGCTGGCGATCCTGTTTGCCGGGAATGGATTTCATTCCAGGGAATGGTGGGCGCGCGGGGAGGGGAAGGATCTCCAACTGGGGCAGGTGCTGTCGCCGCTCACCGACTTCCGGGATCGCATGCTGTTCGTGAAGG
>JAFLEG010000503.1 GCA_017302195.1 Verrucomicrobiota bacterium | reverse complement strand
AGGCATGGTCACCCACGCCCTCGACCACCGCAGTGCCGCCGGAATTGCGCACGCCGAACCGTTCCCCGGCCCGCCCGGCCACCAGGAGGCGTCCGCCGGTGGCGCCGTAGAGGCAGGTGTTGCCGACCAGGCTGTTGTCGGACCACGGATACTTCACCACGTCGGGCGGGCGCACGATGATCTCACCGCCGTTCATGCCCTTGCCCACATAGTCGTTGGCTTCGCCGATCAGCTTCAGGCGCACGCCCTGGGCCAGGAAGGTGCCGAAGCTTTGTCCGGCGCTGCCCTTGAGGGTGATGTCAATGGAGCCGTCCGGCAGGCCGGTGTCCCCGTACTGGAACCCGATCTGTCCCGACACCTTGGTGCCGATGTTCCGGCGGGTGTTGTTGATCTTGTAGGACAGCTTTGAAACGCCCTTGCCCTGCAGGGCCACCCGGGCGTCGTTGATGATCTTGTCGTCCAGCGAGCTGTCGCCGAAGCGCTCGTTCCGTTCCCGGGTATGGACGCGGGGCAGGGTGCCGCTCGGGTCCACCTGGTAGAGCAGCTTGTCGAGCTGGAGCCTGGCGACCTTGGCGCGGACCTCTTCCGGGAATTCGGAGAGCGGACGCATCTCCACCAGGTCGGTGCGGCCCACCACGTCCTCCAGCCGCCGGAAGCCGAGCTGCGCGAGGATCTCGCGCACCTCCTGGGCGACGCTGTTGAAGAAGGTGACCAGGTTCTCGGGCTTGCCCCGGAACTTGAGGCGCAGCTCCTCCTTCTGGGTGGCCACGCCGACCGGACAGGTGTTGAGGTGGCAGACCCGGAACATGGCGCAGCCCGCGGCCACCAGGGCGCCGGTGCCGAAGTTGAACTCCTCGGCGCCCAGCAGGGCCGCGAGCACGATGTCGCGTCCGGTCTTCAGGCCGCCATCGGTGCGGAGCACGATGCGCGACCGGAGATCATTGAGCACCAGCGTCTGCTGCGCCTCGGCCACGCCGAACTCGAAGGGGCCGCCGGTGTTCTTGATGGAGCTCAGCGGTGAGGCGCCGGTGCCGCCGTCGTGGCCCGAGATGAGCACCACGTCGGCATAGGCCTTGGCGACGCCGGCCGCCACCGTGCCCACCCCGGCGCAGGCCACCAGCTTCACGCAGACCTTGGCGCGCGGATTCACCTGCTTGAGGTCGTAGATGAGCTGGGCCAGGTCCTCGATGGAGTAGATGTCGTGGTGCGGCGGCGGCGAGATCAGCGGCACGCCGGGCACGCTGTAGCGCAGCCGCGCGATGAGCGGGCTGACCTTGTGGCCGGGGAGCTGGCCGCCCTCGCCGGGCTTGGCGCCCTGGGCCATCTTGATTTCGATCTCCGAGGCGCTGGCCAGGTAGGCGGGCGTGACGCCGAAGCGTCCGGAGGCCACCTGCTTGATCGCCGAGTTCTTCTCGGTGGAATAGCGCAGCGGATCCTCGCCGCCCTCGCCGGAGTTGGACTTGCCGCCGATGCTGTTCATGGCGATGGCGAGGCATTCGTGCGCCTCGGGGGACAGCGCGCCCAGGGACATGCCCGCGGTGGTGAACCGCCGCCGGATGTCCTCCACCCCCTCCACCTCGTCCAGCGGCACCGCGGTCGCTCCGGGCTTGAACTGCAGCAGGTCCCGCGGGCTCACCGGCTCGCGCTTCTCCACCGTCTCGAGGTACTTGAGGAACTCCTGCTGCTGTCCGCTCTTGAGGAAGCGGTGCAGCGTGCCCACCACCTGGGTGTTGTAGGCGTGGTATTCGCCCCGGCCACCCTTGGCCACGCGGTAGTTGCCCCCGATGTCCAGCACCGCGGACTCCGGCGCCGCATAGGCCGCGCGGTGGCGCCGCAGCGCATCCTCGGCGATTTCCCGGAACCCGATGCCGCCGATCTGGCTGGTGATGCCGAAGAAGCACTGGTCCACCACCTTCTGTCCGAGCCCGATGGCCTCGAAGATCTGGGCGCCGTGGTAGCTGGCCAGGGTGGAGATGCCCATCTTGGCCATGACCTTGAGCAGGCCCGACTCCACCGACTTGCGGAAGTTGGCCAATGCCTGATCGAGCGTGAGGGCGCCGTAGCGTCCGGCCTCGACCGCCTCCCGCACGGAATCAATCGCCACGTACGGATTCACGGCGCTGGCGCCGAAGCCGATCAGGCTGGCGAAGTGGTGCACGTCGCGGGCCTCGCCGCTCTCGCAGACGAGGGAGCACCGGAGCCGCTTCCCCGAGCGGATGAGGTGATGATGCACCGCGCCCACGGCGAGCAGCATGGGGATGGCGACCTTCTGGGCATCCACGCCCCGGTCGCTGAGCACCAGCAAACTGTGCCCGGAGTCCACGGCCGCCTCGGCCTGCGTCACCAGGCGGTTCAACGACTCCTCCAACTGGTCGGGACCCTGGGTGGGGTCGAAGAGGCAGGGGAGGGTGGCCGACCGGAAGGCCGGGTCGGGGATCGACTGCAGGGCCGCCAGTTCGTAGTCGTGCAGGAACGGGGAGGCGATGCGGACCTGCTTGGCATGGTCCGGCGTCTCCTCCAGCCAGGACCGTCGCGCACCGAGGGTGGTGCGCAGCGACATCACGACCTTCTCCCGGATGGAATCAATCGGGGGGTTGGTGACCTGGGCGAAGAGCTGCTTGAAGTAGTCGAAGAGCAGCCGCGGGCGCTTGGACAGCACCGCAATCGGCGTGTCGTCGCCCATGGAGCCCACCGGCTCGTTGCCCGAGACCGCCATGGGTTCGAGCAGCACCTCCAACTGCTCCTGATCCCAGCCGAAGGTGATTTGCTGCAGGGTGAGGTCCAGGAGGTTGACCGGCTTGTGGACCGCGGCCGACGGGCGTGCATGCGGCTCCAGGTCGAAGAGCTGCGCCTTGAGCCAGTCGCCGTAGGGCTGCTGGGACGCGACGAAGGACTTCACCTCGTCGTTGTCCATGAACTTCCCGGTCACGGTGTCAATCGCGAGGATCTTGCCGGGTCCCAGGCGGCCCTTGCGCACCACATCCTTTTCCTCCAGGGCCACCACGCCGACCTCGGAGCCCATGACCATGAGGCCGTCGCTGTAGATCTTGTAGCGGGCGGGGCGCAGTCCATTGCGATCGAGGGTCGCACCGATGATCCGGCCGTCCGAAAACACCACCGCCGCCGGGCCGTCCCAAGGTTCATTGAGGCAGGCGTGGTACTCGTAATAGTCGCGGACCTTGGGGTCCAGATCGGGGCTGTTCTCCCACGCCTCGGGCGCCAGCATCGTCACGGAATGCAGCAGGTGGCGTCCGGACAGGTCGAGCACCTCCAGGGCATTGTCGAGCGCCGAGGAATCCGAGCCCCCGGGCTGGATCAGCGGCCGGAGTGTCTCCACCTCCTCGCCCCAGGCGGCGGATTCCAGCTCGGTTTCCCGGGCACGGGTCCAGTTCTTGTTCCCCAGCAGCGTGTTGATTTCGCCGTTGTGGGCGAGCATCCGGAAGGGATGCGCCAGGTGCCAGGTGGGGAAGGTGTTGGTCGAGTAGCGCTGGTGGAAGATGGCCAGGGCGGAGACGAACAGCGGGTCCTTCAGGTCCAGGTAGAACTTGGGAAGCTGCGGCGCATTGAACAGGCCCTTGTACACGATGGTGCGGGCGCTGAACGACGGGCAGTAGAAGCCGTCCACCTTCTCGGCCATCGCGGCCCGTTCGGCGTGGTTGCGGGCGAGGAAGAGCTTCCGCTCAAACTCGTCGGCGCTCCAGGCGAGGTCGCGTCCGAGCAGGCAGTGCAGGATCTCGGGCATGGTCTGCCGCGCCTTGTCGCCGAGGCAGCGGGGATTGGTTGGCACCGGACGCCACGCCAGGAAGTGGATGCCGTAGTGCGCGCAGGCCTCCTCGACGAACTGCCGGCATTTGGCCACCACGTACTTGTTGCCGGCCGGGGCGAAGATCACGCCGACGCCGAGGTCCTCCTCCTCCACCGCCTGCACGCCGAGACGGTCCGCCTCGCGCTTGAAATAGACCTTGGGCAGTTGCACTAGAATGCCCGCGCCGTCGCCGGCCTTGGCATCGGCATCCAGCGCACCCCGGTGCGCCAGGCTCGCCAGGGCCTCCAGGGCGTATTGGACGATCCGATGCTCCTTGCGTCCGCTGATGTTCGCGATGAACCCGACGCC
>JAFLEG010000502.1 GCA_017302195.1 Verrucomicrobiota bacterium | reverse complement strand
CCTCCGTGTTCGCCAGGTGCACTGCCATGACCAAACTCCATCAGACCCCAAGCCCGGGCGCCACCACAATCGCCCTAACCCGCTCTACCCCAACCTCACTTCACCCTCCTTGCTCACCGCCCTGGCCCTCAGGCAGTCGTCGAGCCGAGTCTGCCTGGCCCGGTTCGCACTATTGGCACTGTTGGCACTTGCCATCCGGGGAGCCCGGGGCGCACCTTGAATCCATTCCATCCGCTTCATACCGATTTCCGGCCCGTGGCCCGCGCGTGCGGCCCGCTCCGGGGTACGGCTGAAGACCACGCCACCTTCATTCATCCATGGGACTTCTTGATTCATTGCTGGGCTCGCTGGGGGGCAAGGACGGCGGACAACTGCTCTCGCTGGTCACCGGCTTTGTCCAAGGCCAGGGCGGCCTCGACGGCCTGGTGCGCAAGTTCGACAGCGCCGGCCTTGGCAACATCGTCCAGAGCTGGATTGGCAAGGGACCGAACCTGCCCATCAGTGCCGAACAGATTCAGCAGGTCTTTGGTCAACAGGACCTGGCATCGCTGGGGCAGAAAGTCGGGCTCGGCGCCTTGGAGACCGCCAGCGGGCTCTCAAGGATTCTGCCCAATCTGGTGGACCAACTGACCCCTGACGGCGCCAGCGTCAGCGGGGGTGCCCTGGATGCAGCGCTCAAAAGCGTCGCGGCGGGGGGGCTCGGCAAATTGTTCGGATGATCCTGCTCACGGTCCGACATCCGTGTGCACCCTGTGTCACCCTGGCGCCCACTTTTGTTTCGAGAGGTTGCGGCTGATCTGGGTTGCGTGGGATGCCCGCCCTGCCGGCCGGGCGGTCAGATGTAGAACATGCGCGCAGGGCCGGCGCCGGAGTCCATCAACTGCTGAAAGTTGATGGACTCCGCCTCCTCCTGCACGGCGCGACGCAGGCGCATCCAGGCGTCGCGAAGTTCGGCGGGGCAGCGGTCATCCTTGAACGCGGGGGAATCGAGCAGCGTGCCATGGATGCACTGCAGGACATCGGCAAAGGTGATGGCCGACGGGGGGCGGGCGAGGACGTAGCCGCCGGACTTTCCACGGAGGCTCCGCACAATGCCTCCCGACTTCAGTTCGATGAGAATCTGGACAAGGTAGTTGGGCGGCGCGCCGTTCTCACGGGCGATCTCCTCCACGGGGGTTGCCTGGCGACGCCCAAACCTCCGTGCCAATGAGAGCACGGCCCGGGCGGCATAGTCGCTCTTGGTCGAGAGCTTCAATCGGGCGCCAGCGTGACGACCGCACGTCAGGAAGCAAGGAGGCCAGTGGCCCGTTCCGAAGCAGGTCATCCCGAAGCACGGCAGCCGCGTGACGCGGAATCCGCCGTCGCTTCGGAGGCTCAACGCGCCGCCAGGAATGCCTTCAGATCCGCAGCCATGGCTCCTCCAAACCCGGGGACCTGCTCGATCTCCTCCTGCGTCGCAATCCGCAGCCGCTGCAGGGACCCAAACCGCTTCAGCAGCGCCTTCTTCCGCGCATCACCAATGCCGGGGAATTCATCCAGCAGGCTCTCGGAGATCCGGCGGAGCCGCAGTTGGGCGTTGTAGGTGTTGGCGAAGCGGTGGGCCTCGTCCCGGACCCGCTGCAGCAGCTTGACCGCGGGACTGTCCAGCCCAAGCCGCAGGGGTTCGGGACGGTCCGGGAGGTGAATCTCCTCGTATTCCTTGGCCAGTCCAAGGATGGGAATGCCTCCAAGCCCGAGCGTCTCCAGTTCGGCGCAGGCGGCGTTGAGTTGGCCGCGTCCGCCATCAACCAGGATCAGATCCGGCAGACGGGCACGGGTGCCTGGGCGGGGCACCCAGGGGGCGTCGAGGCCGGAACCATCGTCCGGCGACGGCGCATCGGGAACGGGAGCCCTGAGCAGGGACACGGCGGCGGCATCCGCATCGCGGGGCAGGGGGCGTCCCCCCACGGCGCGGGACACATCCTCCACCACCCGCTGCAACTCCGGGGGGGCGGCTTCCCCGGCATCGTCCGCGGCGCCCCGCCCGGATCGGCCGGTGCGGACGTCCTCCAGCAGGCGCGAGTACCGGCGGCGCACCGTCTCCGCCATGCTGGCAAAGTCATCCTGCTGCGTGACGGACTTCATCCGAAACCGACGGTACGCAGACCGGTCAGGACGCCCGTGCCAGAAGCTGACCATCGAAGCCACAACGAAGGTGCCGCTGATGTGGGAAATGTCGAAGCCCTCGATGCGGGCGGGCGGGCTGGCAAGGCCGAGCACCCGCGCCAGTTCCCGGAGATCGGATTCCGGATTCACCGCCACCGGCAGCGTGTACGGGATGCGTTCAAACTTCTCGGTCTTCTGGGTGGTCCGCTTGAGATCCTCCAGCGCGTCACGCAACTGCGCGGCCTTCTCGAACTCCAGCGCCGCCGCGGCACGGCGCATCTCGTTTTCCAGGTCCTGACGCAGCTCGGCGGTCTGTCCCTGGAGGAACTCAATGCCGGCCCGCACCTGGGCCAGATAGTCGTCGCGCGTCACGTTGCCGATGCAGGGCGCGGTGCAGTGCTTGAGGTTGCCGTAGAGGCAGTGCCGGTAATCGGCCTCGCCCGGGGTGAGCGGACGGCACCCGCGGAGATGGAACTTCCGACGCATCAGGGTGAGGGCGCGCCGCACGCTTCCGGAATGGGCGAACGGTCCGAAGTAGATGCAGCCATCCTCCTTGCGAAGCCGCGTCAGCGTGAACCGCGGGATCGGATCGTTGAGGTTGACCTTCAGCAGGAGGAAGCGCTTGTCGTCCCTGAAATCAATGTTGAAGCGGGGCTGAAACTCCTTGATGAGCTTGCCCTCCAACAGCAGGGACTCCGGCTCGCTCTTCACCACATGCCAGTCGAAGTCATGAATCGCCTCCACCAGCGCGTTGAACTTGAGATCCCAGCCCAGGCGGCGGGACGGATGGAAATACTGGGAGACGCGCTTGCGCAGGTCGCGGGCCTTGCCGACGTAGATCACCGTTCCGAAGCGGTCCTTGTGCAGATACACGCCGGGGCGATGCGGCACCTGGGACAGCTTGTTTCGGATGTGATCGGTGACCGACATGACGGAGCGGACGCCCGACAATGGTTCCGCACGGTTCCCCCATCAAGCCGCCCGAGCCCGGACCCGATCACGCCCCGGCAAACCGGACCCGCAGGTACCCGTAGCCGACTGGCCGTTGGTATTCGGCCTCCTGCTCCACATGGGGCCGGGCCTCCAGCACCGTGAAGCGTCCCACCTGTGCCACGCATTGCTGGAGCAGCGTGCGGAGGAGCAGACGGGCGTGGGCGGCGCCGAGGCAGAGGTGGGCGCCGAAGCCGAAGGCGAGGTGGGGGTTGGGCTTGCGGTCGAGGCGGACCTCGTGCGGCGCATCAAAGGCCGCTGTGTCCCGGTTGGCCGAGGCCCAGCACAGCGACACGCGCCCGCGGGGCGGCACGGTGGCGCCATGGACGTTCGTCTCCACCGGGCAGACCCTCGCGATGTGGGTCAGGGGGGTGAGCAGCCGGAAAAACTCCTCGCAGGCATGGACAATCCGGGAGGTATCCAGGCGCAGGAACTCCAGGGCTTCCGGATGTGCGGCAAGGTGGGCGATCACCGTCGTGAGGGTGTGGATCACCGTGTCGCGCCCGCCGGCAAAGGTCAGGTTCGCAAAGCCCATCATCTCCTCGCGGGTCAACGGCCGACCGCGGAAACTCGCCCGGGTGAGCGCGCTGAAGAAGTCGGCGCCAGGGCGGGCGGTGGCGCGGTCCAACTGCGCCTGCAGGTAGGCCTCCAACTGGCCGCCCTTGGACTCGCCATCGCGAAACACGTGAGTGCCCCAGGAGATCCAGGTTGCGGCCTCCGCACGGTCCACATCCAGGAGGCACGCCAGAGCCCGGGATTGAATGGGCAGCGCGAACTCCCGGACGACCTCCACGGAATCCCGGGACAGCGCCTCGCGCACCATCCCGGCGATCAACCGCTCCACCTCGGCCACCATGGCGGGATCCTTCGCCCTCTGGAAGAACGGCTCGACGAGCCTCCGGTATTCCGTGTGATCGGGCGGATCCGTCTCGACCGGCAACTGCCGCATCGTTCTCACGGCCTCCTCGGAAGGAATGGGAACCCGGAACGGAGCGTCGGAACTGAAGGTCTGCCAGTCCCTGGCCGCCCGCCGGACGTCCTCATGCCGAAGAATCAT
>JAFLEG010000501.1 GCA_017302195.1 Verrucomicrobiota bacterium | reverse complement strand
CTGAAGGCCCGGCAGCCGATTCGGTCGCTTGGGAGCGCGGACGTCCTGACTCAGGCCGTCCGCGTTCTTGCTTTCAGCGCGCTGTCGTCTCCCCACCGTTCACACGCCGTCACAACTCCCGAAGTTTCCCGCCATGTCGCTGCTGGACCGCATTGATGCCGTGAAGCAGGCGGCCATGTCCGAACTGGCCGCCGCCGCCGAGTTGCCGGCCCTGGAGCGGGCCAAGGGCGCCTTTCTGGGGGCCGAGGGGCAATTGACCCTGCTGCTCAAGGAGCTGGGAACCCTCGCCAGGGAGGAGCGTCCGGTGGCCGGCAAGGCGTTGAACGCCGCCAAGCAGGAGGTGGAATTGCTGCTCGCGCAGCGCCGTTCCGACCTGGAACTCAAGGCCTCCCTGCCCAAGGAGCCAACCGACTTCAGCCTGCCGGGCCGGCGGCGGCCCTTGGGACGCCTGCACCCGCTCACGCTGGTGACCCAGGACATCATCCGGGCCTTCCGGCGACTGGGATTCGTGGTGGCGGATGGACCGGAGATCGAGGACGAGTACCACTGCTTCGATGCGCTGAACACGCCGGCCGATCATCCCGCCCGCGATACCCAGGACACCTTCTTTGTGGACGCCCCGGGGCGTCCGTTGCTGCGCACCCACACCTCCTCGGTGCAGATCCGGGTGATGCGGCAACTGCCGCCGCCGATCCGGATCATCGTGCCGGGCCGGGTCTATCGCCGGGACAACGCCGACGCCACGCACAACCCGACCTTCCACCAGATCGAGGGGCTGTATGTGGACCGCGGGGTGACCGTAGGCGATTTGAAGGGCACGGTGGAGGCCGTGTTCCGGGAACTGCTGGGCGCCGACGTTAAGCTGCGGTTCCGTCCGCACTACTTCAGCTACACCGAGCCCAGCCTGGAAATTGACTTCACCAACAGCCTGGTCCGGAAGCTGGGCAAGGACTGGCTGGAAATCGCCGGCTGCGGGATGGTGCACCCGAAGGTGTTTGAGAACGTCGGCTACGATCCGGAGGTGTGGACCGGCTGGGCCTTCGGATTCGGCATCGAGCGCATCGCCATGCTGCGGTACGGCATCACGGACATCCGGCTGTTTTACGAGAACGACGTCCGGTTCCTCCGGCAGTTCTAGCCGCTTTCGACCATGAAGATCTCCCTCAACGGGCTGCGGCAGTATGTGGACGTTCCGGGCACGCCGGAGACCCTGGCGGAACGATTGACGTTTCTCGGACTGGAGGTGGAGTCCATCACCCGCATCGGCGGTGACTTTGAAGGGATCGTGGTGGCCCAGGTGCTGAGCCGGGACCGGCATCCCAATGCGGACAAGCTCTCCCTCTGCCGCGTCGCAGACGGCCAGGGCGAGCGACAGATCGTCTGCGGCGCACAAAATTTCCAGGCGGGAGACAAGGTGCCCCTCATCCTGCCCGGGGCTTCACTGCCGTTGAAGCCGGGGGACAAGGAGCCGTTCACCATCAAGGTGGGAAAAATCCGCGGGGTGGAATCCCATGGCATGTTGTGCTCGGCGGCCGAACTGGGCATCCGTCCGGAGGACATCGGGCACCGCCCTGAGGACGGACTGCTCATTCTGCGTCCGGACGCCCCCGTGGGGCAGCCGTTTGCCGGGTATCTGGGACGCAGCGGCAGCGATGCCGTGCTGGATCTGGAGGTCACACCCAACCGGCCCGATTGGAACAGTTTCATTGGAATTGCGAGAGATCTGGCCGCCGCCACCGGCACGCCCCTGCGGATGCCCGATCCGCGCCCGCCGGAAGCGGGCGCGGGGGTGTCCGGCTCGGTGGCGGTGCGCCTCGAGGCGCCGGACCTGTGTCCTCGCTACACGGCCCGGGTGATCCGCGGGGTGCGGATCGGTCCGAGCCCGGACTGGCTGCGCACCGCGCTGGAGACCCTCGGGATTCGCAGCATCAACAACGTCGTGGACGTGACCAACTACGTGATGCTGGAAACCGGTCAGCCGCTGCACGCCTTCGACCTGCGCCATGTGTCGCCGGGTCCCGATGGACGTGCCAGCATCGTGGTGCGGCGGGCGGGCGCCGGCGAGGCCTTCACCACGCTGGATGGCGTGGCACGCACCCTGATCGACTCGGATCTGCTGATTGCCGACCCGGTGAAGGGCATCGCCCTGGCGGGCATCATGGGCGGCAGGAACTCGGAGATCGCCGACGACACCACGGACGTCCTCATCGAGTCGGCCGCCTTCTCGGCGACCGGCATCCGGAGGACCAGCAAGGCGCTGGGGCTGCGCACGGATGCCAGCTACCGGTTCGAGCGGGGTGCCGACCTCGGCATCTGCGAGTTCGCCAGCCGGCGGTGCGCCGAATGGATCCTGCAGACGGCCGGCGGCACGTTGGAAGCGGGCGTGGTGGACGTGCAACCGTCGCCGTTCCAGCCGGTATCCATCGCCCTGCGTCCGGAACGGACCACCGCGCTGCTGGGCGTCGAAATCCCCGCGGCGGATCAGGAGGCATTCCTGATCCGGCTGGGACTCGACCCGATTGCCAACGAAGGGGAGAGCGGCGCCCTGCGGTTCCGCGTCCCTTCGTGGCGCGTGGACCTCAAGCGTGAGGCGGACCTGATCGAGGAGGTCGCGCGGCTCTACGGCGTGGAGCGGATCCCCTCCACGCCACCGCGCGGTGCGGTGGGCGCCCATCCGTTTGATGCCCTGCACGATCACATGGCTTCGGTGCGCGGCACGCTGGCGGCAATGGGGCTGATGGAGGCCCAGGGACAGACCCTGGTGGCCGAAGCCGCGGCCCGTCGGGTCTCGGCAGACGTCGTGCTGCTGGCCAACCCGCTCAGCAGCGACATGAGCGCTCTGCGTCCCTCCCTGCTGCCCGGCCTGCTGGACACCCTGCGCCACAACCTGGCCCGCCGGAGCGCGGATCTGCAGTTGTTCGAGATCGGACGCGTCTTCACCGCGGCGAAGGGCGGCGAGGCCGGCGTGCGCGAAGGATGGCGGGTGGCGATGGCGCTGACGGGCGCCCGCAATCCGGCGTTCTGGTCGGGACCCGACCGCGAGGCCCGCTGTGATCTGTACGACGCCAAGGGGCTGATCGAGGAATTGCTGGAGACCCTGGGGATCCGCGGAGTGCAGTGGAACGCCGACACGTCCCCGTCGCCGTTCTGGTTGGAATCCGCAGCCGTGGCCCTTGGCGGCAAACTGCCGCTGGGACGCATCGGACGCCTCCAGCCGACGGTGGGCCGCGACTACGATCTGCGCGACCCGGTGTTTCTGGCCGAGCTGGACCTCGACCTCCTGCTCTCCCGGGCGCAGCGCAGCCGTTCCTTCAAGGCCCTCCCGCAGTTTCCCGCCGTGCGACGCGATCTGGCTCTCCTGGTTCCGGAGTCGGTCACCCACGAAGCGGTCCTGGGCGTGGTACGCAAGGCACAGTTGCCCCATCTGGAGGCCGTCGAGCTCTTTGATGTGTTCCGCGGACGCCACGTCGCGGAGGGTTCGAAGAGTCTCGCCTACACCTTCACGTACCGCGCGACAGACCGCACGCTCAAGGAGGACGAGGTCAACGCGGCGCAGATCAAACTGGTCACGGCGCTGAAGTCCGGGGTGCAGGCCGTCATCCGGGAGTAGCCGGCGTCGGCACCGGGCGGCTGTAGAGACGCCACGTCTTGTTCCGGCGGCCTCCGAAGAGTTCCGCCAGCCGATGCACGGCCCGGTTGTCCTCCAGGGTCCAGGAGGCCTCGCATTCCCGGAATCCCTCCCGCCGGCACGCCGTCAGCGTGTGGGCCAGCATTGCGGACTCAATCCCGCGCCCCTGGAATTCGCGCCGGACGCCGAGGGCGACGATCCGCAGGATGTCGGGGCGTTTCCACCCAAGCAGATACGGCAGGGCGCGGAGCAGTCCGGGGGACAGCAGCCGTCCGTGCAGCGGCTGGAGCACCTGATTGAAATCCGGCAGGGCGAGCAGGAATCCGGCGGGCTCACCCTGGAATTCCGCGAGCCAGATCATCCCCGGGATCAACAACGGCTTCAGGCGCGCCACCAGGAAGTCAATTTCGGCATCGGTCATGGGAACCGCCGCCCAGTTGCGCTCCCAGGCCAGATTGTACACCCGCTTGATCCGGGGAACATCCGCCGCCAGGGACCGGCGCGTCACCGGACGCAGCTCGATCCCGGGCTGGCGCCTGGCGAACTTGGCGAGGAACCGGTCCAGGCGCTCCGC
>JAFLEG010000500.1 GCA_017302195.1 Verrucomicrobiota bacterium | reverse complement strand
CCCCTGGAACAGCTCTTTGCCTGGCCCGCGACCGTGAATGCCGGGGTCGCTGAATGGGCGGAGGCGATTCGCAAGGCCGTGACCGACGCCACCGGACGCGAGCCCCTGTGCACGCCCCGCGACGCGGTGGTCCTTCCGGAATGTTCCCCGGTGCTGCAGGCCGTGATGTGGACCAGCCCCGTCGCGATCGGGGTGGCCCTGGTGGCCGTGTTGACCGGCGCCGGACGTGCCTCACCCGTGCTGACAACGTGGGCGTGGGGAGCGCTGGCGCTGGCAGGAGCGCTGCTGACCTGGATCCTGCTCCCCCGCATCCGGACGGATCCGCCCGGCATCTCCGCAAGCCCCTGGCGGCAGGTGATGGGGGTGCTCCTCCTCCTGGCAGCAGCGATTGTGTTCGTGGGAGGCACCGCCGCGGAGAATGCGCTGCGACACGTCGAGCAACTGCGCCTCAGCGTCCGCCATCGTGCCGCGATGGTGGAAGAATCCCGGCTCCGCGAGGCGTTGACGGCCTGGGAGCGGCAGGATCCGGCATCGCTTTCCGAAGTGGAACGCGCGCGATCCACAGCCGAAGTGCGGCGGCTCTCGTCGGAGCTGGAGGCAGCCCGGATGCGGAGCATGGATCTGGAACGGGAGACAGCGACGCCCCGGAACTCCCGCGCGCCCGTCCAGTACTTGATCCCCGCCCTTCCCCTGATGGCTGGCGGCGTCTGGCTGCTGCGCCGACGTCGGACCGATGCCACCGCCCCCCGGCCGCCCGCGCGACGCTGGATGATCGGCCTGGGTGCCGCGGTGCTGGCGATCTGGATTCCCGTGGGCGGCGCCGCCCAGTGGATGGCCTGGCAGGTGTCGCAGGATTCCTCCTGGAATCCCGGTTTCCAGGAAGCGGCGGTGGCCGGGATGCTCTGGCTGTTCGCCCTTCTCCTGCCGGTGGCCGGCCTGGCCCTGATCGCGCATGCGCGTCCGCGGCCTGCCGGCACCTCCCGCGGTCCCTGGGGACCGTCCCTGGCCCTGGCCATGGCCGCGGCGCTGCTCTCCACGGCCGCCTGGTGGACCGTGCGGACCGCGGCAGCTCCCCCACCGACGACCGTGGCCGGCCCGGAAACCTCCCCGGGACCCCTGGGATGGGGAGTGCCAAACCGGTGAACCCCGACGCTTCCAGTCCGTTCGTCACCACGCGCTGGTCGCGGGTGCTGGCGGCGCGGGGCGACTCCGAGAACGCGCGGGCGGCCCTGAGCGACCTGTGCGCAGCCTACTACGATCCGGTGGTCGCCTTCATCGCGCGCGTGGGATGCGGTCCGGACGACCCCCGCGATGTGGCGCACGAGTTCTTCGCGGCACTGCTGAGGCAGGGCGGACCGGGCGGCGTCGTGCCCGGACGCGGACGGTTCCGCTCCTACCTCCTGGCCGCCGTCCGGCATCATCTGGCCAACCGGCGCCGTCACGCGGCGCGCACGAAGCGTGGTGGCGATGTGGAGCATCAGCCGCTGCCTTCCGAGGGCGACACGGACCCGGGAACGCCCCTCGCCGCACCGGCCGCGGACTGGGAGGCGCTCTTCGACCGCGAATGGGCGCTGGCCATCGTGGAGCGGAGCCTGTCGGTGATGGCGCTGGAGGCGGAGGCCTCGGGAGCCGCCGCGGAATTTGCGGCGCTCAGGCCCTGGTTGTCTGCGGAGGCGACCCCGGAGCCGCAGTCCGCAGCGGCGCTCCGGCTGGGCATGAGCGAGGGGGCCGTCAAGGTCGCCATCCATCGCCTGCGCCGCCGCTTCCGGGAGCAGGTGCGCTCCGAGATCCGCCAGACGCTTCCGGACGATGCCGATGCGGAAGGGGAACTGCGTCATCTCATCGCCGCGCTCGCCGTCCGGGCCGCCACACCCGGTTGAACGGCGGCAAAAAAAGCGGGCACCTTTCGGTGCCCGCCTAACCCAAACAACCAAACTTACCTCCTTTACCGAAATGTTGCCATTTCGGCGGGGGAACGGCGTTTCGACCGTGGGCCGAACCATCCGCTCCCGAATACCAACGAAGGTTCAATAGCCCTGTTCGCTGATGGCTCAAACAAAAAAATTTCCCCTCCACAGGCCATTACAATTGGTCTTGAACCGACACTGAAAAACCGACGGAACGAACCCCTTCCAGTCACGGGAGTTGCCGCCTTGTCCGGTATCGTTTGTGGCGGAGGCGTGCTGGCGCTGACGACCAAAAAATTTTGATCGGGAGCCGATCCGGAAGTCTGGATCCACCTGCGGCGTTTCGACTGATCGGGTTGTCCCCACCGATCTCCCCAACTCTTTCGTGTCCATTGCGACCTTGGTGTGAGCTTCTCCGAACCCCACACGTTCCCGCCCTGGCCACCGGTCCGGTTCAGCGGAAGAACACCCACCAGACCACAATCAGCACCGGTCCCATGAACGGGAGGGTGAAGCGTCCGACATAGCCGAGGAACGTCGGTGTGTGGCAGCCCTGCTGGTCGGCGATGGCCTTCACCATGAAGTTGGGGCCGTTGCCGATGTAGGTGTTGGCGCCGAAGAACACGGCACCCATGGAAATGGCCATCAGCAGGCGGACCAGCGCGGGATCCGCCAGCAGGGCGGCGATCTCCGGATGGGATGCCGACAATGCCGGCAGGACCGCCTGGCCCTGGGCCAGCGCGGCGGGGGTGACCAGGGCGCCGATGCCGGCGCTCAGGAAGCTCAGGTAGGTGGGTGCGTTGTCGAGCACGCTGCTCAGCGTGCCGCTGCCCCAGAAGAAGAGCGCCGGCGTGGGCGTGCCCAGCATCGCGGCGTTGTGCTCCAGCCAGTCCAGCGCCGGCATCATGGTGGCGAAGATGCCGATGAACAGGATCGCCACCTCCTTCACGGGGTGGAACTCGAAGTGGTTTGCCTCATGCACCGGACGGGGCGTGGTCCAGTAGGAACCCGCCGCCGCCGCCAGCATCAGGAACTCCCGCAGGAAGGGCGGACGGCTCAGGAACACGGCCCCCAGGATGACCGCCAGAAAGGCCAGATTGGCCGTGCCCTGAAACGTCCACTGATCGGCCTGACGGGCCTCCTGCTGCAGGGCCGGGGGCACCCGGCGAAAATTGAGAAAATCCACGACCAGGAACATCCCCAGCAGCAGCCCCAGCGCCACGGTCCACATCGGCCAGCAATGCGCCGCCACCCACCAGAAAGGCACCCCCTTGAGATACCCGAGAAACAGGGGCGGGTCGCCGATGGGCGTGAGCGCGCCACCGACATTCGAGACGATGAAGATGAAGAAGACGATGTGGTGCGCGGTGATCCGCATCTTGTTCATCCGGATCCAGGGACGGATCATCAGCATGGAGGCGCCGGTGGTTCCAAAGAAGTTCGCCAGCACGGCGCCCACCGCGAGGAAGACCGTGTTCTCCAGCGGCGTCGCGCCCCCCTTGACCTTGAGGTGAATGCCCCCGCTGACCACGTAGAGGGAGCCGACCAGGCAGATGAAGGAGAAATACTCCTCCGCCGTGTGCCACACACGCGCCCCGGCGTGCAGTCCGAACAGGTAGTAGCCCACCGTGATCGCCCCGAGGCCGAACGCCACCTTGGGGTAATGGCGCGACCACCATGCGGACGCCACCAGCGGCGCCAGGGCGATGGTGCCCAGCAGCAGGGCGAAGGGCAGGATCATCCACACCGGGGGCGTGGCGGCGGCGGCGGAGAGCATCAGCGGGAAAACGCTGCCCGGCGTATTTGCTTGGGTCAACGAAGGGACGACGACGTTCAGTTGTCGCCCCCCTCTTCAACCTGGCAGACAACGGGACGAGCGGTGGCAAGGTTGACGCCCTAGGGTGGGACGGGCAGTTTTCGGGAGTGAGCGAATCCACCACGGTTCTCCGGACACGCGTACCAGTTCGGCGTCTGCAGCGCGCCGAAAAGATTCTCGGAAAACTGGGTCTCACCCCGGCAGATGCCATGAACATGTTGCTTGCCCAGATTGAGATTCACCGAGGACTTCCCTTTGAAGTCAATGCCTGGCCGACACCGACGCTCTCTGCCGAGGCACAGGCTGCGGAATGGACCCGCGCCCTCGGTGCCTACTAGCCCGGATATTTTACACTCTTTCGTCGCGAGGCGCAGCGAAAGCCCGTCTGGCAAGGCGGCCGAAGCGATTCCGAGGCGGGCTGTATGGGGACATACTGTCCGGTGAGGAACGCGAGGCCAACGCCGCCAGATGGGCTTGCAGCC
>JAFLEG010000499.1 GCA_017302195.1 Verrucomicrobiota bacterium | reverse complement strand
GTACTGAAGGGCCACTTCACTGCCGAGCGTCATTTCGCCTTCGAGGGGGTTGCCTGGTACTGGCACTTCGTCGACGTCGTCTCCCCAGCCATCCCAGTGCCAATCCCAACACCCCTCCCAGAAGGCCCAGTGCCAGCGACTCGGCCAGCCAAGCCCCGCGAATCTGCCCCGCCGTGACCCCCAGGGAACGGAGGATGGCAATCTCATCCCGGCGACGGATCACGGCTCCGTCAAGGGCCTGGAAGATCAGGTACACGCCGACCACCAGCGCGAGCAGGGACAGGATGGTCAGATTGAGCCGAAAAGCCCGGGTCATGGTGGCGGCGCCAGTGCGGCGTTCCCCCGGGGACGACACCACCCACCGCGGCGTTCCCGCAGCATCCGGCGCCCAGGTCCGCAGGCCCTCGCGCAAGGCGGCAACCCGCTCGCTGCGACCAGGCCCCTCCTCGACCCGGAACTCGATGCGGCTCAGACGACCCGGGTTCTGGGTGAGACGCTGCAAGGACGGGAGGTCCATCACGATCAGGTGGGCCGGCGCCCGGGGACGCGATTCCTCCTCGGGCAGCACGCCGAAGATCCGCAGCGGCACCTGGCGATCCTGAATGATCAGCGGCAGCTCCGACCCCGCGGTCAACGCTTCCTGCCGCGCCAGCACCGGACTGATGAACACCGCATGCGGGTCCCGGAATGCCGACCAGAGTTTCGCATCGAATGCCTCCGGCGGCGTGCGCGTGGCGGCATCCCCATCCGCCTTCGACACCCCGGCCGCCCGCCCTGCATCCGACGGCGCCAGGAAATTCTGCATGGCGATCCAGTCCACCCCCAGCAGCGTCAACGTGGGGCGTGAGCCGATGGAGTCGTCCCCAGCGATCCTGGGCCGGACCGCCGTGGATTCCAGGATTGGCAGGAGTCGAACCGGAGCGTCTCCCAATGCAGCACGCAGCTCGCGGAGCAGTTCTTCGTGGAGAAAACCGGCCCGGGCCTGAATCAGCACGTCGGCTTCCGCGGCCAGCACGTCGGTGAACTCCTGGAAGCTGGCCACCGCCGCCTGGTTGGCGAGCCGGATGGCAAAAAACACACCAACCCCCAGCGCCACGATTGCCCCCAGCAGTCCGGACGCCCCCGGCGACCCGAGCCAGTGGCGCCCGGTAAACCGTGACCAAAAAAGCCACAGCCAGGAGCCCGCTGCAGGAGAGGAACGCGGGACACTGTTCATGGCGCCATCCGTGGTGACACGCCCCCGGTCGCCACCCGGCCATCGAGCAACTGGATCTCCCGGTGGCAGATCGCCGCCGCCTCCCGGCTGTGGGTCACCAGCACCAGGCCGATTCCGGTTTCATCCGAGAGCTCGCACATCAGTCGCAGGATGTTCGCGCCGTTGCTGGAATCGAGATTGCCGGTCGGCTCATCGGCCAGCACCAGCGCCGGCCGATGCACCAGCGCCCGCGCGATCGCCACCCGCTGCCGCTCGCCCCCCGAGAGCTCCGCCGGGTGGGCATCGGCCCGATGCCCAAGACCCACCCGGTCCAGGAAGCTGGCCACCCGTTCGCGGCGTTCCAGCGGAGCGACCCCGTTCAACTGAAGGGGCAGCTCGACATTCTCCGACGCGGTCAGGGTCGGCAGCAGGTGAAAGAACTGGAAGATGGTGCCGAATCGGCGTCGGCGCAGGAGTGTCAATGCGTCGGCATCCAGGCCGGTCAGATCCGCACCGTCACACTCCAGGACTCCGGAATCGGGGCGATCCACGCCCCCCAGACAGTTGAGCAGGGTCGTCTTGCCGCTGCCGGATGGCCCGGTCAGGGCCAGACGCTGTCCCGGCCACAGGTCGAGTGAAACCCCGCGGAGCACCGGCTGTTCCCCGTAGGACTTCCACAACGCGCGCACCCGCAGCAGGGGCGCTGACTCAGGGTCCGTGACAGACGGCATGACGCCAGTCAACTGCGGTCAGGATGCCGGAATGTCAACCCGCGCAGCGAAACCCGCTGCCGGTTCCAGCCATGGCGTCTTCATTGCGGCCAGATCAGGGCCAGAAGCACCTGCAACACGAGCCAAGCCGTCAGGAAGACCCAGGTCCCCCCCTCCCGAAGGCCCAGCGGCTTCGGAAGAGTCGGCGCCAGCCGAAACTGAAACTCCACCGCCCCGCAGCCGATCCGATCCCCGTTCCGCAGTGTCGTCACCTCCTGCACGGGAACGCCATTGAGAGTGAGGGGCGCGTCGGAACCCGGGACCACGGTGAAGGAATGCCCCTCACCGCGGGACATCACGAAGTGGCGGTCCCAAACTCCGGGCTCCGGAACCAGCAGATCTGCCCCGGACCGGCCGACGCTCCAGGGAAAGCGGTCCACGGCCGCCACCATGCCAGCGGCCTCCGCATCCCGCCGCTCGAGTTCAATCGTCAAAAGATGCTTCGGGGCACGTGAACGGAGTCCCCGGGGTAGAGCGGCAGATTCAGCTTCGGCTCACGAATCGCCTTACGGGCATTCACCAAGATTTGCTGCTTGGTCGCGGCGCGCGTCACGAGAACATCCGATCGGTCGGCGTACTCCGTAAATCCGCCGGCCGCGTCAATGGCTCCGAGCACCGTCAGGTCGCCACGATACACGATGGACGTGTTGTTGCGCACCTCGCCACCCACGGAGACAAAGGAATCACGGCGCTCGATGGTCACCGACAGGCGGCGATAGATGCCGTCGTACAGCTTGGCGATCTCACGCTCAACGTCCGAACGCTTCTTGCCCGTGACCACCACCTCGAGACCGCGGGTGAGGAGGATTTTGCCGTCTTCGGGAATGACCTGCTCCACCGGGGTCGGCGGGTCGGGAATGTCATTGTACACAATCCGGATGCGGTCACCGGGGCGCAGGATGTCGGCACTCATGGCGGCGACGGCATCGGACGGGGGCGTCGGCGCCATCGGAGGCGGGGTGTTGGTCGTGCACCCGGCAACCCACGCCGCCAACAGGAGCCAGAACCAGCCGGTCCACGCGACACCGGCACTGCGGAGAGAATGCGTCAACATACGGTCGAATCAGTAAGCAGGCAGAAAATGCTCAGTACTTCTTTTTCAGGGGCGCAGCCGCCTTGCCGGACTTGTCCCCCGAGCCGCGCCCCTCATCGCCGCCCTTGGAATCGTAGTCATAATAGTAGCCGCTGTAGTAGTAGTAGTAACTGTCTTGGGAGATGTTGATGTTGTTCAATACCACGCCCATCAGGCGGCCGCCCACCTTCTCGACCATCTGCTTGGCGCGAAGGGTCATCTGCTGAGGGTACTTGCGGTACTGCACCACCAGGACGGCAAGGTCCACCTCGCTGGCAAGCACCGAGGCATCGCTGACACCCATGATCGGCGGCGAGTCAAAGAACACGAAGTCATAGCGGCTCTTCACCTCGTCAATGAACGCCCGCATCGCCGAGGAATTGAGGATGCCCATGGAACTGCTGGGCAGCTTGCCGCTGGGCAGAAAGTCCAGCGTCGGCACCATGGTGGTTTGCACCACTTCCTCCAGGCGGTTCTGCTTCAGCAGATAATTGGTCAACCCCAGCGAGTTCGAGACATTGAAGAGCTTGTGCAGGCTGGGACGCCGAAGATCGGAATCCACGATCAAGACCCGGCTTCCCTGCTGGGCAAAGATGGTGGCCAGATTGAACAGCGTGGTGGACTTGCCCTCGCCCGCGCCGCCGGAGACGACGGTGATCGTGCGCAGATTGGGGTCCTTGCGGGAAAAGAGCAGGTTGGTGCGCAGCACGCGGTAGGCCTCGGCGTGCGGGCTCTCCGGCCCTTCCTTGAGCAGACTGGCCACATTCTGCGGGATGACTCCCAGCACCGGCGCCCCCAGCGCCTGCTCGACGTCATCAATGGTCTTCACGCTGGTGTCGAGGTACTCGATGAAGAACGCCAGTCCGACACCCAGAAGCAGTCCGGCGATCGCACCGAGGGCGATGTTGAGCCCCTTGCGCGGGCGCACCGGCCGCATGCCGGGCTCGGCGGGGGTGATGATCGAAACGCTGGCCTGCTTGGAAATCGCCGAGTTGATGTTCTCCTGGGTGATCTGCATCAGCATCGCCTCGCGCATGCGCAGCATGGTGTCGAAATCCTTCTTGGCGCGCATGTAGGGCCGGTACTCGCCAATCTTGGTGGCCTCCTCGCCCTTGACATTCTCCACCTGCTGTTTGACCTCCTTCAGCGTCGCCCGGTCAGTCTCCAGTTGGGC
>JAFLEG010000050.1 GCA_017302195.1 Verrucomicrobiota bacterium | reverse complement strand
ACACTACAACGAGGGTTGGGCGGGCGGGTTCCGGCATCGGATCCGGTACTGGGAGATCTGGAACGAACCGGATGTCCGGCCCGCCATGTGGACCGGCACCGATGAGGACTACTTCCGGCTGTATCGGGTGGCGGCCCGCGCCATCAAGCAGGAGTTTCCCGGCGTCCTGGTGGGCGGTCCAGCCGTGGGTGCGAGCGGACGCCGGGTCCACGACACCTACCAGCCCACCGAATTCGTCGCCGGATTTCTCGAGCGGTGTCGAGACGAGGGCACGCCGCTCGATTTCTTCTCATGGCATTGCTACACCGACGATCCGGGGGAGCTGGTCGCCCGGGCCGTGGCGGTCCGGCGATGGCTCGACGAACGCGGCTTCACCCGCACCGAGAGCCACCTCAACGAATGGAATTTCCTCCCGGGCAACACCTGGGACCCGATCGCGCGCGACAGTCCGGCGCTCCTCCGGCAGCGCTACTACGCCGACATGGCGGGAATCCCGGGCGCCGCCTTCCTGGTGGCCGCGCTGATCCGCCTGCAGGACGCACCGCTCGACATGGCCAATCTCTTCCACGGAGAGATTGGTCCGTTCGGCCTGTTCACCGAGCATGGGGTACCGCAGAAGAACTACCACGCACTGCGGGCCTTTCGTGAACTCCTCAACACGCCGCAACGGGTCGGGGTGGAGGTGGTGGGCGGGGAGCCGCTGGCGGTGGCTGCCGGATGGAGCCCGGAAACGCGCCGGGCCACCGTGCTGCTCGGTCACCGGGGCGACACCCACACCAGCCTCCGGCTGGATCTCCACGGTCTGCCCTGGGCCGGCCCCACGGAAGCGACCCTTCACCTGGTGGACGCCACGCATGATCTGGATCCGGTGCAGACCACCCGCCTCCCGCCGGAGTCCTCCGTCCTGGAAATCGAACTCCCATCGTTGTCGGTGGGTTGGCTGCATCTCAGGCCGGTCGCCGAGGCGGTCCCTCCGCGGTTCCAGGTCCTCCAGCCGGCCAATCGCCTGGTCTTCCAACGGAATCTCCGGGGAACAGCGGCCATCCCCGTTGTCGGACTGGGCGCGGTCCCTGGCGGGGCGGTGACCGCAAGGCTCACGTCCGTGGACGCCCCGGTGCCGGCGCCGCCGGAGACCTGGACACCCGTTGCCACGGCGCGGGCCGACGGCTCCTTCGACGGCCGCCTGGAGGCATCCTCCGGCTGGTATCGCCTGGAGATTCGATCCGGTTCGAATGCCGTGACCCGGGTGGCCCGGGTGGGCGTGGGCGAGGTGTTCGTGGTCGTCGGCCACTCCGTCGCGCAGGGCGGCGAGATCCATCTCCCCGGAAGTTCCGACGACCGGGTCAACACCGTCGCCCTGATGCCTGGCCTGCAGGCGGACTACGAACGCACCGGCGATCCACGGTGGCTGCCGGAACCCGCGGGCACCCCCTTCTCGGACGACGTCCGGCCGGCCCCGTTCGGACACGGGCCCTACTTCTGGGCGCAGTTTGGCGAACGGATCGCGCGCCGTGAGGGGGTGCCCGTCCTGATCTTCAACGCGGCCTTCGGGGGCACCAGCCTCGACCACTGGGCCCGATCGGCGCGGGGCGAGTCGTTTGAGCATTCCTTTGTGAAGTCCGGAATCCGGATGCCCTACATCAACCTGCGCAACACGCTGCAGCGCTACCTCGCCCTCACCGGAGTCCGCGCGGTGCTCGCGGATCAGGGACAGAACGATGCCGGGGAGGCCGACGCCCGGGTGGTCTTTGATCGCTACCGAGCCTGGGTGGATCAGGCGCGCCGGGATCTGGGACACGACGCCCTGGCCGTGGTGGTCAACCGCCAGACGCCATACCCGGGACGGACCGCCATCCGGCAGGCGCAGGAGCGGATGATCCGAGAAGTGCCCCACTGCTTTCCCGGTCCCGACTACGACGGCCTGGAGCCCGGGGATCGCCCCGACCGCATTCACCTCAGCGTCACCGGCGCCGCCAAGGCGGCGCAATGGTGGGCGCAGGCGCTGGATGCCGGCTTTCTGGAACGCGCCATCCCCTGCTCTCCACGATAGGCCTCCCGGAGCCTGGGCATCGGCCCACAGACCGGAGGCGTGAATTCTCCGAAGCCCATGAGGACCACCCGGCGGCCATGCCTGACGGGACCAGCCGCATCGGCCCTTGCCCACCGCTCGCAAGTCGAAGGGAACTCGCTCTGCTCGAGCGCCCATGGCGCAGGACGCCGGATGTCCCGGACCGAGGCCCGGCAGCGGATCCCGCCTGCGGCACTGCGTCGGCAGCTCGGCGGTGTCCGGGTGGACCCGCGCCACCTGGAATCCCTCTGCGACGAGGCGCCGGATGCCTACCGGGACATCCGCGAGGTCATGCAGGCACAGCGGGATCTGGTGCGCCAGGAGGGACGGCTCACCCCGCTGCTGAACTTCAAACACCCGGACCGTCGCCGCCTCCGGTGAACGGAGCGCCCCGCGGCGAAAATGGCCCTTGAGGTCCTGGTCTGAACCGATACACCGGAACCGCCATGAAAAGAACCGCCCTGCTTCTGATCCTCTCCCTCTGCGGACTGGCCGCCGGATGTACCTCTGCCGTGGACCGGTCTGCCGAAGTCATCCCCGACAGGTACCTGGCGATGACCATCGCCGGCCAATGCGATGCCGAGTGTGACTCTCCGGCCATTCGCGACGGCGAAATCTGGTGCACCACCAATGAGGCCTGCCGGGCCGCCGGGTGCGAGTGCCGGCTCTTTAGGCTGAGCAAGAAGAATCCCGGGGAATGGGAAAAGCTCCCCAGGGGAAAGAGCGACCACGAGCCCTCCGAGTATTTCTATCGCTGCTGGTGTGTGAAGAAGACCAAGGACTGACTACCGGGTGGTGCTGACCAACGATCTCGGCGGATCCACCGGACCGGGCACCTCCGGAGATCGTTTCCCGGCCTGCGGGTTGAGGTCGGTGAGATCCACCCGGCCCGGCCTGCCGGACGACAGGTCACTGATCCGGCTTTCCGGACGCACATAGGCCGCCAGGCTCGACCCGGTGAATCCGACCTTGGCCGACCGGATGGTCTCGATCACCGCCGCCAGGGAATAGTCCTTCACGCCACGGCAGAACTGCGCGCCGACGTAGAAGGGGGCGCCCGGGGAATTCGGCTCCAGCCAGAATACGCGCAATGCGCGGTGGCCGGGGGACGGCGGTGCCGGACCGGCTGACGGGGAGCCGACCTCCACGGTCATGGTTTGACCTGGCGCCAGTTCCTCGCCGGAATAGTTGGACCAACCCCAGGTCTGGGGGTCGTTGACGATGAGCACGCGACGAGCTGTTTTCATGCGTAATCCATCGTCCCGAATGATGCGGGTTGCAAGGGGTGTCCGGGGGAGGCGGGCCGTGAATGCCAGGCGCCGTCGGAAGGCGACATGAGCCCGGAGCCACGGCTCGGGAAGCTTCAACGGGTTCGAACGCCGCCTGCGGCCGTCCGGAAACGCCGGCTTGCCTCTCAGCCATCCAACTTAATTTCACTTGCGTAGGCAAAAACCGGGGCGGGAGAGTGGGCACCATGTGGCCCAACCCACGACAACTGCTCCTCGGCATCTCCATCCTGGCAGGGGCAGGAGTGCGCCTGGCCGCCCAGACCCTGGTGTGGCAGATCGGGGTGGATGACAACCTGCACACGGAATTCAGCGCGCAAAACGAGAAGAACGACGCGCCCCCCGGCCTGGTGACCACCAGTGCCGGCACCCCAGCGGCAGACGACGACTTCTACGTGGCCGGCGACTATCCGGCGGGCTTCAACGGCCTGACCACCCCGCGCACGGTGACGTCCGACGAGGCGTTCGCCGGGTGGGAACGCGGTCACACCGAAAAGGATCGCACCAATCGGGTCCACTTTGTGCTGACGGCAGGCCAGGTGGGACCCGGACCCGGTTTCCGGCTCCACGTCGAATTCTCGAGCGGCGGTTTCGCCCTCAATGCGGTCCCGCAGTCCGGCTTCGGCAACCACGACATGGTGATCCGGTTTCGCAACGGACTCGGAGTGGCGACCGAACTGTACGCCCAGCGCATCGCGCAACGGACAAACCTGGTGTTCGAGTTTCCCGCCACCGCGGTGAATGCCACCGCCGGGGCGAACACGGTCGAAATCGTCCGGGCGGGCCCCAACGTCTCCGGAACCACGTCCTACATCCGGTATGACTTCCTCCGCCTGGAGGCGGTCCCGTCCAATACGGCCCCGGTGCTTGCCAACCCCGGTGACCCGATCGTGGATGAACTGTCGCTGCTCAGCCTCAACCTCCAGGCGTCCGACGCCGAACTGCCCGCACAAACGCTGAGCTATTCGCTGCTGGGCGGGCCGGACGGCCTGGCCGTCAGTCCGACGGGAGTCGTGAACTGGATCCCAACCGAGGCCCAGGGTCCCGGAGTGTATCCCGTGACCGTGCAGGTGACGGACAATGGCACGCCACCCCTCAGCGATGCCGAAACCTTCCAGGTAACCGTGCGCGAGGTCGCGGATCCGCCGGCGCGGTCCCTCTGGCCGATCGGCCTCGACGACAACCAGTATTCGGAGTTCAGCTCGCAGAACGAAAAGAACGACCCGGCACCGGGCCAGGTCACCACCAGCGCCGGCACACCGGCCGTTGACGATGATTTCTATTTCGCCGGCGTCTATCCGGCAGGATTCAACGGGCTTGCCACGCCGCGCACCGTGGCCGAGGACGAGGCGACCGTCGGTTGGGAACGCGGGCACACCGACCGGGACCGCACCAATCGCGTCCACTGGGTCCTCGCGGCATCCCAGGTGGGCTCCGGACAGGTCCTCCGTCTGACCCTGGACTTTGGCACCGGCGGCTCCTCCGCGGGCGGCGGCTTCAGCGTGCACGACATGGTCGTCCGGTTGCGCAACGGATCCGGTGCGGTGACCTCGCTGCTCGCCTTCCGGGCCACGCAACCCACGAACGTGGTCCTGGAGCTCTCCGCAGCGGCCGCCGGCGCCACCGCCGGACCCAACACGCTGGAGATCGAGCGCACCGGCCCCATCACCTCGGGCACCTCCTACTGGATCCGCTACGACCACCTGCGCATCGAGTCGCTGGCGCCGGGCAACACCCCCCCCTCGCTCGCGTTCGTGGAGGACCCGAGTGTGGACGAGGGAAGGCCACTGGCCGTCCAACTGGCGGCCTCGGATGCCGATCTTCCGGCGCAGACGCTGACCTTTTCCCGGATCAGCGGTCCGGAAGGACTGACGGTCAGTGCGGCCGGACTGGTGGAGTGGACCCCGACCGAGGCCGACGGTCCGGCATCGCACCCCGTGGAGGTGCAGGTCACCGACAATGGCACGCCACCGCTCAGCGCCACCCGCCAGTTCCAGGTGGTGGTCCGGGAAACCAACGCACCTCCGACGCTGGCAACGGTCCCCGGCCAGACCATTCCCGAACTCGCCCCCTGGTTCCTGAATCTCGATGCCGGGGACACCGACCTGCCCGCCAACGGCCTTGCCTTTCTCATCCTGCAAGGCCCTCCCGGAATGACGGTGACGAGCGCAGGACGGCTGGAATGGACCCCGGGCGAATCGGACGGCCCCGGCCTCCATCCCGTCTCGGTGCAGGTGACGGACAATGGCACGCCGCCGCTCAGCAGCACCGTCCAGTTCGTGCTGGACGTTCAGGAGGTCAATCAACCGCCGGTCCTTGCCGGCGTTGCGGACCAGACCGCCTCGGTGGATGCGCCGCTGGCACTGTCCCTGTCTGCGACCGATCCCGACCTCCCCGCCGGCGCCCTGGGCTTTCGCCTGGAATCCGGACCCCCGGGACTTCAGGTCAGCAGTGCGGGCCTGGTGTCCTGGACTCCCTCTCCTGCCCAGGACGATACGACCAACGAGGTGGTGGTCGCCGTCGCCGATTGGGGAATTCCCGCGCTCTCGACGACGAACCGGTTCAGCGTGGTGGTTCCAAAGGCCGCGCCCAGATCCTTCTGGACCATCGGCGTTCAGAACGACCCGCTGATGCTTCCCTATCTTCCGGCTGCGGAGTTTGGGGAACCGGACGGCGTGGACGGCGCCGGGCCCGGGTTGGTAACCCGGCGACCTGGGGATCCCGGCTACGATGGCGTCTCCAATCCGCCCGCAGACGACGACTTCTATTTCCGCGGACTCTATCCCGCCGGCTTCCACGGCCTCACGGCGCCGCTCGACGTGTTCTCGGACGAGCCGGCTGAGGCGTGGGAGCGACGCCTGACCACGTCCGATCCGGCCAACCGATTCCACCTTGTCCTCACCGAGGCGCACCTGGCCCCCCGGACTTTCCTCACCCTCTCCTTGGGATTTCCTGCAGGAGGGTTATCCGAGGCAGGTGTTCCGCAGCCCGGCTTCGGTACCCATGACCTGGAGGTCTGGTTCCGCAACGGCACCGGGGTCTCCGCGCGGGTCCGCGCCCTGCGGCTGGAATCCCCGACCAACCTCACCGTGGACTTTTCGACCGCCGCCGCCGGGGCCACCGCGGGGGCCAACACCCTTGAGATCCGCCGCACCGGGCCGACGGGGGTGGGAGTTGATGGGTGGCTGGAGTTCGACTTCGTGACCCTGACGGCCGAGACCCGGGAAAACCAGCCCCCCAGCCTGGAACCGGTCGCCGACCTGAGTGTGGCGGAACTCGATCCGGTGGCACTCGCGTTGACCGCCACCGACGACGAAACCCCGGTGGAGGAACTCCAGTTCAGCCTGGTATCAGGGCCTGCAGGACTTTCGGTGAATTCATCCGGCGACCTGGAGTGGACTCCGGACGAGAGCGACGGTCCCGGAACGTACGCGGTGACCGTGCGCGTCAGCGATGGAGCCGTGCCGCCGCTGGACGCGACCACCACCTTCGACATCGAGGTGCGCGAGGCCAATGAGCCGCCTGTGCTGGCCGAAGTGCCGGACACCGTGGTGGACGAGTTTCAACCGCTCACCCTGATGCTGCAAGCCTCGGACGCGGACCTTCCCACCAACGGACTTGCTTTTTCGCGGATCAGCGGACCGCCGCAGTTGGAGGTCAGCGCCGGTGGCGAACTCACCTGGACGCCCGGAGAGGCGGATGGTCCCGGGATCTATGAAGTGACCGTCCAGGTCACGGACGACGGCACCCCACCCCTCAGCGCGGTCGCCACCTTTGCCATCGAGGTCCGCGAGGTCAACGAGGCGCCCGCGCTGCCCGAGATTCCCGCGCAGTCCACCGACGAGCTGTCCACGCTGCAGTTCACACTCCCGGCCGTGGACGCCGATACGCCCACCAACCACCTCACGTACTCCCTGCTGACCGGTCCGGCCGGCCTCACCCTCGGTCCCGCAGGGGACGTCTCCTGGACACCCACGGAGGCCGACGGCCCCGGCACGTTCGAGGTGACCGTCCAGGTGACGGACGACGGCGTGCCTCCCTTGAGCGCCACCGCCGGCTTCACCATCGAGGTCCACGAAGTCAACTCCGCGCCGACGCTGACACCGGTGCCGACGCAGGAAGCAAGTCCGGGACTCCCCTGGTCGCTCGCGCTCCTGGCATCCGACCCCGATTCGCCGGCCAACAACCTCACCTTCTCCCTCGTCGCCGGCCCTCCTGGCCTGGATGTGGCCCCGGACGGCACGGCCGCCTGGACACCCGAGGCATCGGATGCCCTTGGCGCCTTTGAGGTGACCGTCCGGGTTTCCGACGACGGCATCCCCCCGTTGAGCGCCACCACCTCATTCACCATCGAGGTCCGAGCCGGGAATCCGGCGCCAACGCTGGACCTCATCCCTCCCCAGGTGGCCGACGAACTGGAGACCCTGACCCTCACCGTGACCGCCACGGATTCCGAGACGCCGCCGGAGCAGTTGACGTACTCCGTGGTCACCGGTCCTGAAGGACTCACGCTCAGCGCGGCCGGGGAGCTCCAGTGGGCCCCGACGGAAGCCGACGGCCCGGGGAGCTTCGCCGTCACGGTCCGGGTGACCGACAACGGTTCGCCCGCCTCAAGCGCCACTGCCGCCTTCTTCATTGAGGTCCGGGAAGTAAATGCCGCTCCCGCGCTGACCCCAATCCCGCCGCAGATCACTGACGAACTCGCACCCCTGGTTCTGACACTGGCCGCCTCCGATCCCGATGCTCCCACCAACGTCCTGAACTTCGCGCTCGTGAGCGGGCCCGCAGGCCTGGAGGTGAATCCGGCGGGTGAGCTGACCTGGACGCCCGGGGAGTCCGACGGCCCCGGCACGCAGGAAGTGACCGTCCAGGTGACCGACAATGGCATTCCTCCCCAGAGCGCCACCCTCGCGTTCACCGTCGAAGTCCGCGAACGGAACGAGCCGCCCACCCTGGCGGCCATCGCATCCCAGGGAACCGATGAACTGGCACCGCTCACCCTGACGCTTGCGGGCCTGGACTCCGACCTTCCCGCCAACACCCTGACCTACGCCCTGGTGGAGGGCCCGCAGGGACTGATCGTCAGCCCGGCGGGCGAGCTGCATTGGGTGCCCGCGGAGGCGGACGGTCCGGGGGTTCACGAGGTCACCGTACAGGTCACCGATGACGGAGTCCCGCCCCTGAGCGTCACCAACATCGTCGTCATCGAGGTTCTGGAAACCAACGCACCCCCCGCCCTCGCGGAGATTCTGGCACCGCAGATCGGCGAAGGGACGTCGTTGGAACTGACCTTGTCCGGCAGCGACGATGATCTGCCCCCGCAGTCCCTTACCTATTCCCTGGTGGACGGTCCGGCCCTGCTGACGGTCACCCCAGGGGGTCAGGTGGTGTGGACCCCGGGCGAGGATCAGGGTCCCTCCACCAATCTCGTCAGTGTCCGGGTTGAGGATTCCGGGAATCCGGCGCTGAGCGCGACCCGGGAGTTCACGGTGGTGGTGGCCGAGGTCAACTCGGCGCCGCTGCTGGATGCAGTGCCAGACCAGAACGTGGGTCCCGAGGCATCCTGGTCTCTTCAATTGACCGCCACCGATGCCGATCTGCCGGCCAACATCCTGTCCTTCGTGTTGGAGGACGGGCCGTCCGGCCTGACCGTCGGCACGGACGGATTGGCGATCTGGCAGCCCACGGCCGCCCAGCGCCCCTCCACCAACCGGGTCACGGTGCGTGTCGCGGATGACGGCACGCCGTCGCTGGACGACACCCTCACCTTCACCGTGGTGGCGTTGCGCGCCAACACCCCGCCCACCCTGAATCCGGTGGCCGATGTCACCATTCCGGAATCGGCGCCGTGGAGCCTCCAGTTGTCGGGAAGCGATGAGGATCAGGCGCCGGGAACGCTGGTGTTCTCCAGGAACCACGGACCCGCCGGCCTGTCGGTCAGCCCGACAGGCACGATCCTGTGGACACCCTCGGAGGCGGACGGACCGGCATCCCACCCCGTTTCCATCGTTCTGTCGGACACCGGCACGCCCCCGCTGAGCGTGACCAACGAATTCACGGTAACGGTCCAGGAGATCAACCAGGCCCCGGTGCTGCCGACCCTGACCACCCGGTACGTCGGCCTGGGCTCCTCGCTGGTGTTCCACTGGACCGCCACCGACGCGGACCTGCCGGCGAACGCGCTGACCCATCGCCGGGTTTCCGGTCCGGACGGACTGAAGGTCAACCGTGCCGGCCTGGTGACCTGGACTCCGGTGGCCTCGCAGGCGCCGTCCACAAACATCGTCCAGGTGGCGGTCTCGGATGATGGGACGCCCGGCCTGTCCACCACCAATGCGTTTACCGTGATCTGCACGATTCCCACGCGTTCGATCTGGGAGCTCGGGACCAATAACAATCCCGCGGTGCTTCCCTACCTCCCGCAGGGTGAGTTCAGCGTGGAGAACGGGAAGAACGACTCCGCTCCTGGCAAGGTAACCCGGGTCCCCGGCGACCCGGAGTACGTGGCGGCCACCAATCCGACCGCGGAGGACGACTTCTACTTCTCCGGGTTCTATCCAGCCGGCTTCAACGGACTGCTCACCCCGCTGAGCGTGCCCAATGACGAGCCCTCGGCCGCCTGGGAACGCGCGCTCACCAGCGGCGACCGGACCAACCGGATGCACCTCATGCTGGGCGCCGGGGAGGTGTTTCCCACCTCGACGCTGCAGCTCAGCTTTGAACTGCTGGGCGGCGGCTCGTCTGTCGGCGGGGTGGTGCAGTCCGGATTCTCCGAACACATCGTCTCCGTCGTGTTCCGCAATCCCCTGGGTCTTGCCACCCTGGTCTTCTCGAACCGCCTCACCGCGGGCACCAATGTGGTGCTGACCCTCTCCAATGCCGTCCTCGGCGCGTCGGAAGGTCCGAACACCATCGAGTTCGTGCGCACCGGTCCCGGGGTGAGCGGCACCACCTTCTGGATCCAGTTCGACTACGTGCGGCTGCAGCTCGATCAGGGCCAGCAGCCCATCGGGGATGCAGGATCCATCCCCGCCTCCTGGGCGGCGGATAATTATCTCAATCCGGCCAACCCCGCCGACCTGGCCAGCGACCGCGACCTGGACGGACTCACCGCATTGCAGGAGTTCAACCGGGGCGCGCAGTCCACGGATCCCTACAAGTCCGACACCGATGAGGATGGCCTGTCCGATTCGGTGGAGCGTGCCCACGGATCCAATCCGCTGCTGGCGGACACGGATGGCGACGGTCTTTCCGACCTGGAGGAACTCACCGGGGAACCGCCCTCGTCGCCGCTCGCGGTGGATTCCGACGGGGACGGCGCCTCCGATCTCCACGAGCGGCGGGCAGGAACCGATCCTGAGCTTCCGTCGTCCGTCCCCGCCGTGTTCCGTGGCGGGATCGCCCTGAACTTCGTGTCCAGCAGCGACCCCGGCGGCTTCCTCGGGGCCCACGCCGTGGCGGGGCGGATTCCCCAGACGGTCTGGAACCAGACCCAGGCGATTCCCAGCTCCGGTCGTCCCTCGGGCGGCATGAGCGACATCGTGTCCCCGGTTCCCGGCCAGATCGTGCGCAGCGATGGACAGGTCCTTCCCGCGGTCGGGGTGGTGTGGACCTCCGACAGCACCACCACCACCGGCAACCTCGGCTCCGGAGACCAGGTGCTGATGAACGGACTGCTGCAGGCCAGTGCGTCCGTGCCGGTGACGCTGACCGTCAGCAACGTGCCCTTCGCCCGGTACGACGCCTACGTGTACGTGGGAGGCACCTGGGATGGTTACCACGGACGTCTTCGCCTGGGGACGGATCCGTCCACGGACCGGTGGTTCTCCTCCTTCAGCACCGCGCCCCAGGCCGCCCTCGTCGAGATTCCTCCCGGGACCAACCCGACGCGGGGCAATCTCGTGCGGTATTCCGGCCTTACCTCGCCGCACTTCACGCTGAACCTGACCAACGGCGCATCCGCCTCATCGCTGGTGACCCTGGGCATCCACGCCCTGCAGATCGTGGATGCCGAGCTGGACGGCGACCTCTCCGGAATCCCCGACTGGTGGGAACTGCGGCATGGCCTGGATCCGGCCAGCCGTCCGCCGACGCTCACCGACACCGATGGGGACGGACTGTCCTCGCTGGAGGAGCACCTCCGGGGCAGCGACCCCCGGATCGCGGACACCGATCTGGACGGCATCCCCGACGGCCAGGAAACCGCGGCCAATGCCCTCCGGCACGACAGTGATGGCGACGGACTTTCCGACCGCCTGGAGCAGACGACCGTCCTGACCTCCAATCCCAACCTCGCCGACACGGACGGCGACGGCGTCGGGGACGGCGTGGAGCAGCGCTATCGCAGCGATCCGAACTTTGTGGAGGCCTCCGGCGCCGGATTCATCGGCTGGACCCCGCGCTACCTCGCCTCCCCGGCCCGGTGGGACTGGAACCTGGAGAACGTGCAACTGGTCTGGGACCACGGCTCGGGCGAGATGGACCTCGATCAGAACAATGAGGACCAGCTCCTCACCTTCGCCGTCCGCAACGCCAGCAGCTCCGACTCGCGCACCCTGGAGGTGTCCCTGCGCTACTACCGCGGGGTGCTCACCTACTCCTTGAGTTCCACCACCAGCGGCGGGTTCTCCGCCGCCGGCGCCGCCGGATCCCGGCTCAGTGACAATCCCACCGGCGGCCAGGTGACCGACCTCACGCGGCTCCTGGGGTTCAGCGGATACGGCCCGGCGGACATCTCGGACCGCCTCGCCTTCCGCCTCGCCGCCCTGCGGGGTTCCGGCAACTCCTGGTCGGTGAGCTTCGAGATCTGGAACCAGACCCGGAACCAGTTGCTGGTGTCCCGGTGGTTCGACAACTGCACCGCCGCGGCCTCGGTGGACAATGGCACCGCCGCGTGGAGCGATCCCGACGGCG
>JAFLEG010000005.1:5629-21480 GCA_017302195.1 Verrucomicrobiota bacterium | reverse complement strand
ACGGGCAGTTGGTCCACGATGAGAATCCGGCTGGGGATCTTGAAGGCCGGCAGGTGCTCAAAGGCAAACTCCCGCACGGCCGCCTCCTGCAGGTCCGCACCGGGCCGCGGCACCACCGCGGCGGCGACATCCTCGCCCAGCGAGGCATGCGGCACCGCAAACGCCACCGCCTGGGCCACGCCGGGACAGTGCAGCAGCACCTCGTCCACCTCGCGCGGCGCGATCTTCTCGCCGCCGCGGTTGATCAGCTCCTTGAGGCGTCCGGTGAGGAACAGATACCCGTCGGCATCCAGAAATCCCTGATCGCCGGTGCGAAACCATCCGTGGGTGAAACCGTCCGGCGCGCCCTCCGGGAGGTTCTCATAGCCGCGGGTCACGTTCGGACCGCGGATGCCCACCTCGCCGTGCACCCCGGCGGGCAGCCGTTCGCCCGAGGCTCCCAGCACGGCCACTTCCGGTCCGGCGGCCAGACCCACCGAGCCGGGTTTCCGCACCCGGGGCGGCAGGGGATTGCAGGCCATCTGATGCGCGGCCTCGGTCATGCCGTAGGCTTCGAGGACCGGCACGCCAAACACCGCCTCCAACCGCTCCATCACCGGCGGCGGCAGGGCGGCCGAGGAGGAGCGGATCAGCCTCAGGGAACTGGGGACGCGGGAGCCGGCGGCGGTGTCGGTACGGGACAGGATTGCCTGGTGAATGGTCGGGACGGCGGAGTACCAGGTGGGCTTCCAGCGGTCGAGGTCGGCGGTGAAGCGGGCCGGATCAAAGGCACCGGTGCATGCCGTGCTGCCGCCCGCGCCCAGGGAGGCCAGCAGGCAGGCAACGAGTCCATGAATGTGAAACAGGGGCATGACATTGAGGCAGCGGTCGTCCGGCCCCAACTGCAGCGTCTCCCCGATGGCATGGAGCGAGGCCAGCAGGTTGGCGTGGGTGAGCGGCACGCGTTTCGGGCGCGCGGTGGTCCCGGAGGTGTAGAGCACCAGGGCCACGTCGTCCGCCCCGGCGAATCCCCCGGCTCCCTTCAGCGCTTGCCGGGTGCCAGTCCACCGGGGCGGTGAACCGGGCTCCGTCCCCGGGGTCAGGTCCAGCACCGGCACTCCCGAGGCGTCAGCCACCCGCCGGGCCTCCGAGGCGTCCCCGGCGGCAAGGATCAGGGCCCGCGGGCGCAGATCCTGGAAGAGGCGCTCGAACTCGGAGGCGCTGCTGGCGGGATTCAGCGGGACCGCCGTGGCCCCGGCAGCCACGGTGAGAAAGGCCAGTGCCAGGTCCGCGCCCTGCGGGAGCGCGAGAGCCACGCGGTCCCCGCGTCCGAGGCCCAGGTGGTTGAGGTCCCGGACCCCCTGCGCGACGTGATCCCACAGTTGTCCGTGGGTCAGGGCGTCCCGGTCCGCGGCCAGCAGGGCCGGCCGGCTTCCATGAAGCCGGGTGTTGCGCTCCAGCACGGAGGCGAGGGATCCCGACGGCACGGTCAACGGGGACGATGGCACCCGCGAAGTGCGCCGCATCACCGGCGAAGAATAAAGGATCAAGTCGGCGGGACCCGCCAGATGTCAGGACGGAGGAGGAAGGCGGGAATGTGGAGAAAAGTGAGCGCCTGACGTCCTCTACGTAGCAGACGAGGTGACGAGGCTCTGACTTCTTCCCTGCTGCGGTCGGCTGTCGCCCCGGGCTGTGGGAGTGCGACACGGCGGTGGAGTCAGCGTCTCCTGACGTCGTCGCCTACGTAGGAGATGAGGTGACGAAGCTCTGACTTCCTCCCCGCTGAGTACGGCTTTCGCCCCGGCCTTGAGGACGTTCCCAGCGGGGGTTGCGTCAGTGTTCTCCTGACGTCGGCCCCGACGGCCCGGAGGAAGCGACCTTCCGGAGGCACCCCAAAGCCAGCAGCGCCTCCAGATCGGCATCCCCGGCAGGGTTGCGGGGATGGAAGAAGAATTCGTGACGCCCCGGGGGCAGTCCGGAAATGACCCGCCGGACCTCATCGGCCTGCATCCGATGAAGACGGTCCACACCCCACACCGAGTCCACGCAGGGAAGAAACCCTGAGTCCCAGCCCAGGTGCCTGCCGAGAGTCCCGACCTCACGGGTCAGCCGCGGCATCAGGGCTTCCCCGGGTCCGAAGCTGCGGAATGCCCCGCCGCGAAACCACGCGCCGGGCCGCGGGCCGACCGCCGTTCGAAGCAGGTCCAGAACCCGGGGATGGAGATGCAGGTGGTGATGGGTGTTCACGAAGCGGCAGGGAATGCCCGCGGCCTGGAAGGCCTCCCATTGCGCAAGCACCTCGGCACGCATCCGACGGCGAGCCGAAGCGCTGACGCACCCGGCGAGGGCGGCGCGCACGGGTGAGGATCCCCAGGGCCATTCGGAACCGCACAGCGGATGCGAGTCGCAGAGGTGCAGGTGCCAGCCGATGTGCAGGCCGGGGTGTTCTCGGGCCAGGGCCACGGCCTCTTCGGTTCCCGGCTGTCCCATCATGAGGCTCGCGCCGGTCAGCGCCCCGGACCGGTGCGCCCGGACCACGGCGGCGTTCACCCCGGCGCTGAGCCCGAAGTCGTCCGCGACGAAATGCAGTTCTGTGGACGCCGTCACTCCGGCACCCATGCTGAAAATCGGTGGGGCGGAAGGCGAGAATTGCTTTGCCCACGGCCCCGGGTCCGGCGCGATGGTTTCCACGAAGTCCATGGCGGCATCCCCCCTCATCCTCGTCACCGGCGGCACGGGGTTCATCGGACGCCACCTGGTCGCGCAGTTGCTGGATGCCGGCGCCCGCGTGCGGGTGTTCTGCCGGTCCGCCGCCAAGGCGGAGTCACTTTTCGGCGGCACGGTGGACGTCGCCGAGGGGGATCTCGACTCCGAGGCGGCCCTGCGGGACGCCCTGCGCGGTGTCGGTCGGGTGTACCATCTGGCCGGGTTGTACACCTTTGGATGGCGTCACCGGGCCGCGTTGTGGCGCACCAATGTGGACGGCACCCGGCGCCTGCTGGCAGCGGCACGGCGGGCCGGGGTGGAACGTCTGGTGCACTGCAGCACCGCAGGCATCCTCGCCGCCCGCGGACGGCGGATCACCCCGGAAGATCTGCCGGACCGTCCACCGACCGGCTGCCCCTACAAGCAGTCCAAGTGGCATGCTGAACAGGCAGCCCGGGCGGCCGCGGCGACGGGCCAGCCGGTGATCATCGCCAATCCCACCGCGCCCATCGGGCCCGGCGATGAGCGTCCCACGCCCACCGGACGCATGGTTCTGGACCTGCTGGAGGGACGCTTCCCCGCCTGTTCGCGGACCGGGATCAACGTCATTGCCGTGGAGGATCTGGCGGCGGGTCTGATCGCCGTGGGCCGGCAGGGCGAACCGGGACGGCGTCACCTCCTGGGCGGCCAGGATCTGTGGCTGGAAGACTTTCTGTCCCGGGTCGCCGCCCACGCCGGCCGGCCGGCACCGCGGGCCTGGGTGCCCTGGGCGGCCGTGGCAGCCGGCGGACTGTTGGGAGATTTGAGCGGCCTCCTGCTGCGCCGCGGGGACTCGCGCCTGTGCTGGGAGACCGCCTATTTCGCCCGCCAGGTGCAGTTCTTCGATCTCGCGTCCACGCAGCGGGCCCTGGGCTGGCGGGCGGTGCGTCCGCTGGAGGACACCCTCGCCTCCACGGTGGCCTGGTTCGCGGCACGATCGCGCTCCGGTTGCCGGACTCCGGGGCGCCCCGGGGATGCCATGCCTCGGGGGGTGGAAGGTCTGACCGGGAACGTCGGGAGCATCCAATCCCGGTGAACCCCGCGGTGATCTTCCTGGGCGCCTGGAGCGGCGTCTCCCTGTGCTGGTGGGGGATTGCGATCAAGCTGGTGCATGCCGCCCGCCGGCGGCGGTCGCCCGGGGCGGACGCACGGCCCCGTACGGAATCGCTCACGGTGTTCAAGCCACTCCCTCCCGTGGACGATGCCGCCACCGTCCAGCGCCTCGCCGGGGCCATCCGGACCTTCCTCCAGCAACTGGGTCCCGGGGACGATTTGCGGCTGGGGGTTCCCGAAGCGCAGGCCACGCTCTGGCTGCCCACGCTGGATCAGTGGCGCCGGGAGTTTCCCTCCGTGCCGGTTCACGCCGTGGTGCGCCCTCCTCCCGATCAGCGCGCCAATCCCAAGGTGGCCTGGCTGGAACATCTGGCGCCCGGTTCCCGGGCGACGCTGTGGCTGTGGTCCGACGCGGACATCCTGGCCCCCCCGGGATTCCTCCAGCAGCTCCGGGACGAACTGGCGGACGCCCCGGCCATCGGCGCCGTGACCGCCCCCTACCGCGTGGGCGAAGCCCGAGGCGGGGCGGGGTGGCTGGATGCCCTGTTTGTGAACATGGAGTTTCTTCCCGGCACGCTGCTGCTGGGCCGGCTGGGCACCGTCTCGCTGGCCTTCGGTGCGGCCGTGCTGTTTCGCGCCGGGGACTTCCACCGCCGCATCTCCTGGGACGCCCTGGGAGCCAGTCTCGCCGATGACCACGAACTCGGCCGCAGGCTGGCACCCGTCCGGGTCAGCGGAGCCCTGGCATCCACCCTGGCGCTGGAGACGCGTCTGGGTCCTGCGCTCCGGCATCTGCACCGCTGGCAGCGCACCATCCGCTGGTGCCGACCCTCCGGAGCGGCGGCCCTGGTGGTCATCCTGCCGCTGTCCGGATGGCTGCTGCGCTGCGCTGCAGCCCCCGGGGATCACCTGAGCTGGATCGGTCTGGCCGGTCAGTACGCCGCCGAGCTGCTGGTGGCCGCGCTGCTGCTGCACGGCGCCGGCTTCCGCGGTCCCTGCAGCGGACTGCCGGCCCTGCTGGCCTGGCCGGCGGTGCGCCTCGGCGTGTGGCTGGCGTCGTGGCTGCCCATCCCCGTGCACTGGTCCGCGCCGGGCGACCCCTGGACGCGGCCCCGGAAGGCGCGGAGACCGGAGGCCGGGTGAGGGATCCCCGGGATTTCTCAGGGATTGGCGTTTGGCGCGCCCCGGGTATCCTCAGCGCCCTCGGATGCCTTTCCAGATCCAGAGCCGCTTCATCGGCCTGCTCGACACCCTGGGCGCCCTCTCCCAGTTGCTGGGGGAGGCGGCGCGCTCGCTGCGGCATCAGCGCCCCTCGTGGCGGGACTTCATGCAGCAGCTCTATCAGGTGGGGGTGAAATCCCAGAGCGTGGTGGTCACCACCGGGGCCGCCACCGGCATGGTGCTCACCGCCCAGACCTACTTCCAGTTTCACAAGGTGGGCCTCGACACCGCCACCGGGGCGGTGGTGAGCGTCGGCATGGCCAGCGAGCTGGGGCCGGTGCTTGCCGGACTCATGCTCACCGCCCGGGTCGGCGCCTCCATGGCCGCCGAGCTGGGAACCATGCGGGTCACCGAGCAGATTGACGCCCTGCGCACGCTGGCCACGCATCCCGTGGATTACCTGGTCGTGCCGCGGCTGCTGGCCCTGACGGTGGCGGGCCCGCTGCTCACCGCCGAGGCGGTCGTGGTCGGGATCGTCGCAAGCTATCTGGTCGGGGTGAAGCTGCTCGGCATCGAGGGCGCCTACTACCTCGCCTACATCAACCGCTACACCGCGCCCTCCGACATCCTCATCGGACTGATCAAGGCGGTGCTGTTCGGCGCCGCAATCGCCCTGATCTGCTGCCACCGCGGGCTGACCTGTCCGCAGGGCGCCGAGGGCGTGGGACGCGCGACGACCGAGGCGGTGGTGGCGGCCAGCATCACCATCCTGGTCAGCAATTTCTTCCTCACCCTGCTGCTCACCCGGCTGCTGTACTGAACGCCCCCCTCACGCGTCCGCATGATCGAAGTCCGGGAAGTCTGGAAGCAGTTCGGCAGGAGCTCGGTGCTCCGCGGCGTCTCGCTGACGGTCGAGCGCGGCGAGGCGGTGGTGATCATCGGCCGCAGCGGCGGCGGGAAGAGCGTGCTCCTGAAGCATCTGGTCGCGCTCCTGCAGCCGGACCGGGGCCAGGTCCTGGTGGACGGCACCAACCTGTGTTCGCTCGACGAACGCGCGCTGCTGCCCGTCCGGCGGCAGTTCGGCATGCTGTTCCAGGGGGCCGCGCTCTTCGACTCGCTGAGCGTCTTCGAGAACGTCGGATTCGTCCTCCTGCGCGAGAAGCGGCACACCGCCGGCGAGATCCGGCGCCTGGTGGCCGAGGCGCTGGACATGGTCGAGCTGCCCGGGACCGAGGACCGGAAGCCGGCCGAGCTGTCCGGCGGCATGCGCAAGCGCGTCGGACTCGCCCGCGCCATCGTCTATCGTCCGCAGATCGTGCTGTACGACGAGCCGACCACCGGACTCGACCCCATCGCCGGCGCCCGCATTGACAGCGTGATCCGCAGGGTGTGGAGCCACCTGGGCGTCACCAGCATCGCGGTCACCCACGACATGGCCTCCGCCCGGCGCATCAGCGACCGCATCCTGATGCTGCACGAGGGGGTCATCCATGCCGATGGCGCCACCGCGGACATCCTCGGCTCGGGCGATCCGGTGGTGCATCATTTCGTGAACGGCATCGCCCCCGAACCCTCGACCGTCGTTCCCCAAGACGTCTGATCTTCCATGTCCTCCGAGCGCAAAGTCGGTGTGTTCGTCCTCGCCACCCTCGTGTTGATCGCGGGGATGATCCTGAATTTCAGCAAGGGCCGCGGCCTGTTCGCGTCCACCTACACCGTCCGCGTGCGCAGCGTGGAGGTGGGGGGGCTGAAGAAGGACGCCCCGGTGAGCATTTCCGGAGTCACGGTCGGCAACGTCACCGGCATCGAGCTCACCGAGGACCGCCGCGCCGTGGAGGTTTCGGCCCGCATCCTCAGCCGGTATCCGATCCGCAGCGACGCCCGGTTCTCGATTGATCAGTCCGGGTTCCTCGGAGACCAGTACGTGGCCATCGCCCCGCGCGGCGACACCGCCCCCTTCCTGAACGACAACGACATCGTCCAGGCCGAGCAGCCCTTCGACCTCCAGGAAACCGCCCGATCGGCAACCGCGCTGATGGGGAAGCTGGATGTGGCGCTGGACCGCATCAATTCCGCGGCCAAGCGCCTCGATGAACAGCTTCTCACGCCCGCGACGCTCACCAATCTCAGCGCGTCCGCCGCCAACCTGCGGCTGGCGACCGAGGAGGCGGTGGGCACGCTGGCCGATGCGCGCACGCTCCTCCGCACCAATGCCCCGGCCGTCGCCGGCGCGCTGAGCAACCTGTCCACCATCACCGGCACGCTGAAGGGCACGGCGATCCAGCTCGACGCCTTCGTGGCGGAGCAGCGTCCGGCCCTGGGCACCCTGGTCTCCAACGCCACCGAGACCACCGGCGACCTCAAGCGCATCACCGCCGACCTGCGCGAGGGTCGCGGCTCCGCCGGCGCCCTGCTCTACGACGACGGCCTGCGCCTGCAGCTTGGGAGCGCCTTCACCAACCTGGCCACCGCCTCCAGCAACCTCGCCCGCTTCGGCATCTTCTACAAACCGCGCCCGCCCCGCGTGCCCTCGACCAACCGGATGCGCCTGCTGGGGAAGGATCCCACCGATCCCGCGCGGTGATTCCGGTCCGGTCCCCCGGAGCCAAACCCCTTCGATGGGCCGCATGCCGCCCCAGGGAGATCCCAGCCAATTTTGGCCACGGCGTTGACTTCACCCCGAGGGTCGGGTACTGACGCCCGCAACTTTGCGGTGACCTATGAGCCTTGCGCTGGATCAGCAGGTTCTGGTGCTCAACCGGCTGTGGCAGGCGGTGAATGTCTGCTCGGTACGGCGCGCGCTGACGCTGCTGTTTGAGGGGCACGCCCAGGTCGTCTGGGGCGATGCCGAGGGGGAGTTCAAAACCTTCAGCTTCTCGCAGTGGCGGGATCTCTCCGGAGCCTGCGACGGCGCGGCGGAACCCGAGGAGACGGTCGCCACCGTCTCGTTCCGCATCCGGGTGCCGCGGGTCATCCTGCTGATGGTCTTCGACCGCCTGCCCAAGAAGGAGGTCAAGTTCACGCGCCACAACATCTTTGAGCGCGACAAGAACACCTGCCAGTTCTGCGGGCGCACCCTGGATCGCCGCGACCTGAATCTCGACCACGTCGTGCCGCGCGACCGCGGGGGCCCGACCACCTGGGAAAACATCGTCTGCTCCTGCATCCCCTGCAACACCCGCAAGGCCAACCGCACGCCGGCCGAGGCGGGCATGCGGCTCATCCGCAAGCCCAAGCGGCCGAAGTGGCGTCCCTTCGTGCAGGTCAGCTTCGGCGCGCCCGTCCACGAGTCGTGGAAGCACTTCCTCGACATCGCCTACTGGAACGTCGAACTGGGTGAGGAAATAGGGTAGTCCGCTACCACACCTCCACCGGTCCCCGGGGCACGGGAATCGCCTCCCGGCGCGCGCTGGCCGGGACGTCGGGGTCGGGATCCGGGTCCTGGAGGAAGCTGGCCGTCATCGGGCCGGGACGATACCGCGGCAGGAGATCCCCCCCGTCGTCGCAGAACGGCGCACGCCAGCGGCGGTAGTCGGCCAGGATCTCGTCGAACTCCGCCCGATGGCGCAGATGCACCACGCGCTTGTTGAACGCGGAGCTCGGACCGAACCGCCGGGCGTACCACGGCGCCACCTTGCGGAACATCACGCAGCCGTGCTCCTCGCCGAAGACCTCCACCATGAGGTCCAGGTGACGGGACATGATCCGCACCCGTTCCTCAAACGGGGGTTCTGGCAGAAGCTCGCCTGTGTCGAGGTACCGCCGGGTGCGGATGAAGATCCACGGATCGTAAAAGGCGCCGCGACCGATGCTGATGCCGGCGCATCGGGTGGTCTCGCGCATCGCCCAGGCCGCCTCCGGAGTGGTGACATCCCCGTTGCCGATCACGGGGATGGTTCGGGCCGCCTCCACGACCTTGCGGATGCCTTCCAGGCTTACCCCGCCGCTGAATCCCTGTTCCCGGGTGCGCCCGTGGATGAACACGGCGGCCACGCCGGCATCCTCCAGGGCGCGCACCAGGTCGGGCGCGGTGAGGTTCTCCTCATCCCATCCGAGGCGCATCTTGGCGGTCACGGGAATACGCAGCGCGCCCACCATGGTCCGGACCAGATCCGCGGTGCGGTTGAGTTCGGTCATCATCGCCGAGCCGCCGCCCACCCGGCAGACCTTGCGCACCGGACAGCCCATGTTGATGTCCACGGACCGCACCCCCAGCGACTCCACATACAGCGCGGCATCGCGCATCTCCTCCGGCACCGAGCCGAACAACTGCACGGCCAGGGGACGGTCCTGCGCGTCCGATTCGATCAGCTTCAGGGCCTTCCGGTTGCGCTCGATCAGCGAGCGGGCGTTCACCAGATCGGTGGTGCAGAGGTCCACGCCCCCGATCTCCCGCACCACCCGCCGGAAGGGCAGGTTGGTGTAGCCCGCCAGCGGCGAGAGAAAGAGGTTGGACTTCAGTTCCAGCGATCCGAACCGGATCATGCGCTCACCGTAACCGCCCCGCGAACGAGCCGGAAAGCGGGATTCACGGCGCAGGAGACGAGGTCACGAGAACTCTCGCTTCGTCTTCGCTGCGGCCGGCTGCCGCCCGGGCCCTGGGAGATGGGGCGGTGTGCGGGTGACGTCAGAGCTTCCTCACGTCAGCACCTACGTAGGGACGAGGTCACGAGGCTCTCGCTTCCTCCCCGCTGCGGTCGGCTGCCGCCCCGGGCCCAAGGAGATTCTTGAGCGGGGGTGGAGTTTGAGCCTCCTGTACGTCGTCTCCTACGCAGGACACCACCCGGCCCTGAAAACACTCAAGGCACGGCCGGCAGGGTGTAGTAGAAGGTGGCGCCCCTGCCCGGCGTGCTCTCCGCGCGCACCTCACCGCCGTGGCCCTGGATGATGTGCTTCACGATGCTGAGGCCCAGACCCGTGCCCCCCTGCTCGCGGGAGCGGGCGCGGTCCACGCGATAGAAACGCTCAAAGACGCGCTCGAGGGATTCGGCGGGAACGCCCGGACCATCATCGGCCACCCAGCCTTCCACGCCATCCCCCTCGATGCGCCGTCCGCCCAGGCGCACCTCGCCGCCGGTCCGGCCGTACTTGATGGCGTTGTCCGCCAGGTTGTAGAGCACCTGCTGCAGGCGGTCGGCATCCGCCCGGATGGACAGGCCCTCGGGCACCTCGTTCACCAGGCGCACCTGGCGTTCCACCGCCCGGGCATCGAGGTCCCGGGCCACGGCCGCCACCTGCTCCCGCAGATCCAGGGACTGCAGGTTCAACGCGACCGAGCCGGACTCGAGCTGCGAGATGGTGAGCAGGTCATCAATGAGGAACGTGAGCCGGTCGGCGTGCTTCTCGATGGTCTGCAGGAACCGGGTGGCCACCGCCGGATCATCCTTGGCGCCATCGAGCAGCGTCTCCACGTAGCCCTTGATCATCGAGAGGGGGGTCCGCAGCTCGTGGCTGACGTTGGCGACGAACTCCTTCCGCACGCTTTCCAACTGCTTGATGCGGGTCAGGTCATGGAACACCAGGATGGTTCCCGCATGGGCCCGGTCGGGGTCCCGCACGCTGGCCGCGTTGACCTGGAGCACGCGGCCGTTGTCGCCGGGCAACTGGAGCTCGAATCCGGTGACGCGTCCCTCGCTGGCGGCGCGCACCGCGATCTCCTGGAGTTCGTGCAGCCGCAGCGCCTCCAGCAGCGTCAGCCCGCGCACGTCGCGGGGCAGGCGGAACATCTGTCCGAGGGTCGGATTGGCAAACTGCACGCGGCCGTCCTCATCCAGGATCAGCAGGCCCTCGATCATGCTGTTGAAGACGGCCTGCTGCTTGGTCTGCTCCTCGACCCACTGCGTCTCCCGAGCGTGGTGGAGGTCCGCCAGCTCCCGCCGCGACTCGGCCAGCGCCCGCTGGTCGCCCCGGGAACGCCGCCAGAGCCATGCCGCTGCCGCGACGGCCACGCCCAAGGCCAGCCAGGGAAGGAGGGACGTCATGCAGGGGGAACCGTCCCGGCGCCGGGTCAGTTCTCGACGAAGCGATAGCCGACACCCCGCACGGTGTCGAGATACCGGCAGGCCGCCCCCAGCTTCTCCCGCAGCCGCCGCATGTGGGTGTCCACGGTCCGGGTATCAATGATGTTGTCGTACTCCCAGACGTCGCGGAGCAACTGCTCGCGGGACTGGACGCGTCCGCGCCGCAGCGCCAGCACCGTGAGCAGCTTGAATTCGGTGGCGGTGAGATCAATGCGCTTGCGGGCCACCGTCACCAGGTGGCGTGGCACGTCAATGAACAGCTCTCCGACGCTGAACTGGTCCGGCTTCTCGTCGGCGGCATTGCGGCGGCGCAGCAGGTTCTTCACCCGCAGGGTCAGCTCGCGCGGACTGAACGGCTTGGTCACGTAGTCGTCGGCGCCCAGTTCCAGGCCCAGCACCCGGTCAATCTCGCCGGCCTTCGCCGTGAGCATGATGATCGGGATCCCGGCCGTCGCCGGATCGCGGCGGAGCATCTTGCAGACCTCGAGGCCGTCCATCTCGGGCATCATCACATCCAGCAGGATGAGATCGGGCACCTGCTGCCGGGATTTCTTGAGCGCGTCGTTGCCATCGTCGGCGGTCACCACGTCGTAACCCGCCGCCTTGAGATTGAAGCTCACCAGCTCCAGGGCATCCGGCTCGTCGTCCACCACCAGGATTTTTGCCATGACCCGGGAGCTCGTAGGCATGCCCGGAGGCTACCGAAGGGCGGTTGGGTTACAAGACGGTGACATTCCGTCCGGAACCCAAACCGCCACCCGCCCGGGACGGATGCCCGCGAAAGCGCTGGCCCGCGGGGACCGGATGCCTAGGCTGCCGCCCGACTGACATGAGCGTCACCGCATTCTCCTTCCCGACCCGCACCCTGTTCGGCGCCGGCGCCCTGCGCGACCTGCCGGGCCACCTTCAACAGCTCGGCATCACGCGGCCCCTGGTGGTCACGGACGGCGGCCTGGTGCAGACCGACGCCTTCCGGGCGCTGGTGCAGGCCCTGGGACCGGAGGGACGCGACCGCTCCTGGTTCGTGTTCTCGGGGGTCCATCCCAATCCCATCGAGGAGGACGTGCGGCTGCCCGCAGCGCTCTTCCGGGAGAAGGGATGCGACGGCGTCATCGCCATCGGCGGCGGCAGCGCCCTCGACGCCGGCAAGGCGGCCCGGCTGCTGGTGAAGCGTCCGGACCTGGACCTCACCCGCTTCTACGACCAGACCGACTGGACAGGCCTCGCCCCCCTGATCGCCATCCCCACCACGGCCGGGACCGGCAGCGAGGTGGGACGCAGTTCGGTGATCACCCTCGACTCCACCCATCGCAAGGCGGTGCTGTTCCATCCGGAACTGCTGGCCAGGCTGGTGATCCTGGATCCGGAGCTGACGGTCGGGCTGCCTCCGAAGCTCACCGCGGCGACCGGAGCCGATGCGCTGACCCACTGCATCGAGAGCTTCACCTGTCCGGTGTTCCACCCCATGTGCGACGGCATCGCGCTGGAGGGCATCCGGCTGGTGGTGGAGGCCCTGCCGCGCGCCGTGAAGGACGGCCGGGATCTGGAGGCCCGCGGCCACATGCTGGTGGCGGCGGCCATGGGGGCGGTGGCCTTCCAGAAGGACCTGGGCGCCGTGCATTCCCTGGCGCACCCGCTCTCCACCCTCTGCGGCATGCATCACGGACTGGCCAACGCCCTCTGCCTGGTCACCGTGATGAACTTCAACGCGCGGGCGCATCCCGGCCTGTACCGGCGCATCGGCATCGCCTGCGGACTCGACGTCGTTCGCTGCTCCGATGGCGAGGCGGACTGCGAGACGATCGGGTTCATCACGCGGTTTCTTGCCGGTCTGGGACTCAACACCCGGCTGCGCGAGCACGGGGTGCGGGAGGATCAACTGGACGCCCTGGTCGCCCAGGCCGCCGCCGATCCGTGTCACAAGACCAACGCGGTGCCGGTGACCCCGGAGGATCTGCGGGCGCTGTACCTTTCGGTGCTGTAGGAATCCAGGTCGCGGGGCGATTGTCCGGGGCGCGGACGGTCTTCGTCCGCGAGGAGGAATCACCGCCACCGAGTGTGGCCCGGAGAAGCCGCAGATACCCACTCGTGGACGAAGACCGTCCGCGCCCCGGTTCAAGGCTGCAGTTCCGCGGGCACGTCCACCGCGTACTCGCGCGGCGCGCCGCCAGGGCGCTCGCGCAGCACCAGCCGCGGGCCGGAAAACGCCATGTTGTCCACACCGCGGAAGTCCGGCGGAATCTTGACCAGAAACATCCAGTAGCTCTTGGACCGCGTCTCCCCGGCATCCAGGAACTCAAACACCGGCCGCTCCCAGAGGCGTCCCACCTGGACGAGGGTCGGATACGGCTGGTGCAGCCCCGTGCTTCCGAACTCGAGTCCGCGTGCCGACGGCTGGCCGTTCTTCACGTCGCGCCACAGGCTGACCCAGGGATACTCCGCGGTCTTCCAGGCATAGCCCACCAGCAGTCCGCGGCCCGCAGTGGCGGCGGTGACCCAGCCCCAGGGTCCTTCGATGGCGTACGACACCACATTGGGCTCGGCCTGATCGGTCAGGCGCCGCATGTCCACCGAAGCCCCGTCCCGGTTCAGCGCTGCCGGCCATTCGAAGGAGGGCTCCGCGGGCCGGGGCATGGGGTTGCCCTGGGCAAACCCGCGGTGTCCGTTGCAATCCACCTGCGTGGCGGCATCGAGAAACGGCGGGGCGATGGTGGGGTGCTGGACGATGTTGTAGATGCGTCCCAGCGGCCGGTCGTTGGTGATCTCCTCCCGGACGCGGGCCACCGGACTGGTCGCGGAAACCCGGATCTGCCGCCGCACGGAAAGTCCGGCGATGGGCAGCGAGGCGGACATCTCCGCCACCGAACTGGCGCCCTCCGCATGCGGCGGCACGACCGGCTGCCAGCGGACATGGGCCGCCTCACCATGATAGGGCATGCCCCGGGCGCCCTCGGCATCGGAGGGCGGACCCCACCGGTCCAGGCACAGGAAATGGCCAAAGCCCCGGATGCCCAAATCGCCGGCGGCCGGCGGATTCCACCGCAGGGGGTTCAATTCCGAATCACGAAATCGAAACTCCCCGATGGATCCGCCGGCGAGGTCGGCGACCAGACGGACGGACGCGCCCTCCAGGACGAACACAGGACGCCCCTCCACGGTTTCCGCGTGGGCGGTCGCCGCCACGAGGGCGGCCAGGCCGAGGATCCTCCAGGTCACGGGGGGGCGCGGGAGACGGCGAGCTATCGCGCGGCCGCGTACAGCGCGGCCACGGCGTTCCAGTCCACGACATTCCAGAATGCCTTGAGGTAGTCGGCGCGCTTGTTCTGGTACTTGAGGTAGTAGGCGTGTTCCCAGACATCCACGCCGAGGATCGGCTTGCCCTCGACGCCGGAAACGGCCTTGCCCATGACCGGGGTGTCCTGATTGGGGGTGGAGGCGATCTCCAGCTTGCCCCCGTTCACCACCAGCCAGACCCAGCCGGATCCGAAGCGCCCGAGGCCGCCAGCCTCGAACTTGGCCTTGAAGTCGTCAAAAGAACCGAAGGCCGCGCTGATGGCTGCGGCGAGATCGCCGGAGGGCGCGCCGCCCTTGCCGGGTCCCATCAGCTTCCAGAAGAAGGTGTGATTCCAGTGCCCGCCGCCATTGTTGCGGACCGGTCCGCGGATGGCGTCCGGCACCGAGGCGAGATCCCCGATCAGGGCCTCCAGGGACTTCGACTCCAGCGGCGTGCCGGCGATCGCCTTGTTGAGGTTGTCCACGTAGGCCTTGTGGTGGCGTCCGTGGTGGATCTCCATCGTCAGCGCGTCCACGTGGGGTTCGAGCGCTTCCTTGGGATACGGGAGAGGGGCGAGTTCGTGAGCCATGGCGATTGATTTCGATTGAGGGATGACAGGCGCCGCGCGGTTGAATGCGGAGCGCGGACCAGCGTAGCCCTGAGACCCCACCGGGCAACGGCATTCTGCGGGCGCGGGGCAGGTCCGGTGCCCGCAGCGGTTGTTGGGGAGGCCTCACACCACGAGGTCCCAAGCCAACAGTCCGACGAACGGCACTACCAGCACCACAAACAGCACACGGGCGACTATTTTCCTGCGCGTGCTCATGTTTGACGGATTACGGCGAACGGGTCCGGTTGCCCATCAAAGTAACGCCGCAGTACCGCGGCAAACTCCGGGGGTGCTCCCGGAATCCGGGAGAACAGCGTGACGCAGGAGCGCAGCTTGGCATCGTCGGGAGATCCCAGAATCTCGCGGGCGGACCTGCCCTCGTGGGACAGCAGGGCCTGGCAGGCGGTCACCAGTCGGGGTCCGAGGACCGGATGCTCCAGGTAGGCGCGGGCCTCGTTCAAATCCTTCAGCCCATACCGCTGCGCCATGGCGCTCCGGCCCAGTCCGAGCAACTGCGGAAAGACGAACCACATCCAGTGGGTCTGCTTTTGACCCGCCCGTAGCTCCGCCAGGGCGATCTCCAGGGTGTCCCGTTGGGCCTCCAGGAATCGTTCCAGGCCCCACGGGTCATCGGACGAGTTCATGCCATCGGCAGTAGGCCTTTCAGATCCTCCCGGCAATCCTGAAACCTCCGGCCACCGACCTCGTTCAGGATGTCCACCCGCTCGCCCGCCCTGGCCCAGAAGACACCCTCCATTCCCAGTGGGGGCAGGTCGGTAACGGGAAACCCGGGTTTGTAAGCGTTTTACACCAGAGACCGCATTGGATAATCATTTTGTGTCCGGCGAATTGGGAACGTGACCGTCCTCGAAGCCCTCCCCGGGGGTGCTCCGGACTTCGGACGGCGAGCGGGCCGCGATTGAACGTCCGGGGCCGCGGGTGTTCGATGCAGCAGAGGACTTGAATGGACATGCCGCCCTCCCCATCCCTGCCACCGTGGAAGGTTCCG
>JAFLEG010000005.1:0-5619 GCA_017302195.1 Verrucomicrobiota bacterium | reverse complement strand
ATGCGTCGCCGCCGTTTCCTGGCGCATGCGCTCTGGATGCTGCCGGTGGCGGCGGCGGCCGAGGGAGCGTGGATCGAGCCCTCCTGGCTCTCGGTGCGGGAGGTCCGGATGCCCGGTGGACCGGGTCATCTCCGGTTCGCGCACTTCACCGACGTGCACTTCAAGGGGGATCCGGAGCCGCTGGCGCGGGTGGTGGACCGCATCAACCGGATCCGGCCCGATTTCGCCTGCTTCACCGGTGACCTGATCGAGAAGGCCCGGGATCTGCCGGCGGCGGTCGAGATCCTGCGAGGGCTCCGCGTGCCGCTGTACGCGGTGCCCGGGAATCACGACCTGTGGTGCGGCGCACGGCTGGAGCCGCTCGCCGAGTGCTGCCGGTTCACGGGCGGGGAATGGCTGGCGGACCGGCAGGTGAGCACCGCGGATGGCGCGCTGGAACTGCTGGGGATTGAGCGGTTCCCGATGCGTCTGCGTCCGCGGGACGGCGCCTTCAATCTGCTGCTGGCCCACTATCCGTCCTGGGCGAACCGGCTCCAGGGCCGGCGCTGTGACCTGATCCTCGCGGGGCACACCCACGGCGGCCAGGTGCGCCTGCCTTTCTATGGCTCCCTCATCACGCCCAGCCAGACCGACGGCTACGACCTCGGCCATTTCGACACCCCGGGAGGTCCGCTGTACGTCAACCCCGGCATTGGCACTCTCGGCCGCTTCGAGTTTCGCTTCAACTGCCGGCCCGAGCTCACCGTATTCCACGTGTAGGAGCACGGTTCGAGATCTCCACGGTCTGGATCTGAGGCAGCCCGTGACGGGAGACCGTCTGGAGGCTTGTCCAAACGCACCGGTCCCAACCAGGGTGCGCAGGCATGATCCCCGGTGTGCGAATTCCCCCGGTGCTGCTGGCCGTGGTGACCCTGGTCGTGGTCGCGGGAGCCGTCAGCCTGGGGCTGGCGGCAAGGCTCCTGAAAACCCGGACCGTGGGCCAGCCGCACGGACGCGCCGCGCGCGCCGGAGACCAGATCGCCGTCCTCATCGAGACCCAGGAGCCCTACGTGCCGTCGCTGCGCCGCGATCCGTCCAGCGACCGGTACCGCCTCGACCTGCTCCTGCTGCCCACCGGGGAGGGAGGAGCCCGGCGCATGGTCCGGCTCGCCGACGGGCTGCGGGCCGGCGGTGCGCTCCAGTCCGCTGGGATTCCCGGAGTGGACGGCGACACCGTCTGGCTCCGCACGCCGGAGCTTCAGGCCTACCGCCTCCAGTCCCGAAAACTGGTGGGAACGGTGGAACTCCGCCGGTTGAGCCCGGACTTTGCCGACCTCTTTTCGGACGGCCTCATCGAGTTCAACGGCCACCTGCAACTGGTCCTGCAGGACCTGCGTCGGGCCTGTGAACTGGACGCGGAGACCCTGAAGGCCCGTGCCATTGAGGCACCGCGGCGGCGCGGCCTGCCGCCGGCCGAGGACGCCGCGGCCGGATTGTGCACCGGCGGCCTGTGGTCCTCGAATCGGTGGTGGGGAGCGCTGTCCTCCAGGGAACAGCATCAGGACTTCAGGCCGGGAATGCGTCTTCCCCGCGATGCCTCGTTCACCCCCTCGCGCGAGCCCCGCCGCCTGTATCACGCCGTGCTGGATGGAGACGGGACGCACGCGCGCATCCAGTCCATTGAGCTGCTGCCCGGAGACGAGCATCCGGATCTGGGCTGCATTCGCAGCGCACCGGGTGCCGGCCTGCTGCAGCTCCAGGACCCTGCCGGGACGATGGTCTGCTTCCGGAGCGGCTCCCAGAGTGGCGGCACCTGGGTGCTGCAGCGACTCGACTGGAACGGCAGGGTGCTGTGGACCACCGACACGGGAATGGGGGATCTGGACCAGGTGTTGCCCGACCCCCGGCGCCCCGCCTTCCTCGGCAGGAAACCGCGCGTGCCGGACACGCTGCAGGAGCCGGTTCTTGTCGTGGTCCACGGCGCCACCGGGGCCGCCTCCACGACGTCTCTCTGGGTGCCGGATCGCTGACAATGGCCACCGCCGGCGCCGACTGAACACCCGCCTCAGGGTGTGGACCGACGGCGGCGCCGCCACCAGATCGCGAGTCCGGTGACGGCGAGCAGTGCCGGGGCAAAGCCCGCCATCAGGTACATCCAGCGCACCAGGGGATGGCCGAGGTGGCCGAAATGCAGGATGGCCACCAGGGCGTTGACCCGCTCGGGGAGGGAGGCATCCGCGCCGCGCCGGACCGGCTTCAGCGCATTCTCGCCGGGATGCCACACCGCCTCGTCGAACTTGCACCACCACCAGCGGTCGCGGTCCAGCAGGGTCAGGGAAAACTCCCCGGCTGCGGTCCGGGGCAGCACGAGAAAGTCTGCCTCGCCACCGGGCAGCGCCTGGCAGGCTGCGGCAATCATCGGTTCGATGGGGCGGGTGGAGTGCCAGTCCACGGGCACCGGACGCGGCGGTGCGGCGACGGGCGGGCTCCAGGTGGCGGGCAGGCTGGGCCAGGTGAGCAGCATGCCGGTCAGGCCCCAGAGGGCGAGGAATACGGCGGCCACGGTGCCCGTCCAGGTGTGTGCTTCGCGCAGGGCCTGGCGCACACCGATGCCCCGGAATCGCGGCAGCCGTCGCAGGGATCGCAACGCGCCGCGGTGGATCCACAGTCCGGTCACCGCCGAGGCCAGCAGGGCCGCGGCGCTCAGGGCCACGACCCACTCGCCCACGACCCCGGCATGCAACCGGTCGTGCAGACGCAGCAGCCAGCGTCGCGGGCCGGCCCCCTCATCACGGTCCACCAGCACCTCGCCGGTGACGGCATCCGCAATCACCGTGCGCCCCGCCTCGGGGCCGTGCAGCGACACCACCACGTTGCGCCACGGGTCGCCCGGACGTTCAACGAAGCGTGGCGAGATTTCCGGGAACCGGTCCGCGAGACGCGCCAGCAGCAGGTGCAGCGGGAGCGCATTCGTGGCCGGCGCTCCCCGGAAAACCCGCGGATCGCCGACACGCTCCACCCAGTCGTAGCGCACCAGCAGGGCGCCGCTCAGGCTGATCCCCAGCAGCGGCAGCGCCAGCAGCAGCCCGATGCGGTGATGCCAGCGCCAGGCCCCGGCGGCGCCACGGGCACGCCAGGACCGTTCAGTCGAGCCGGAACCAGTCATCGTCGGGACGGGAATCGGTGTTGGGATCCAGGAACCCCAGGATGCCACCTGGCGCCGCGATCCGGCCGTAGGGCGCGGGACGCTCCGCGGAGGCATGGCCCTCCAGCCACACCACGCCGGCGCGCCCGCCGTGACGCGCATGCGCGGTGGGCGCCGGCGCACCGCCCGACCAGGGAAAGGTCGGGCTGGTGATGTCGGTCGTCGGATAGGCGAGGCCGCTGCGCAGGATCACGCTGTCCGCAAAGGCCAGGGTGGACTCCGGATGACGCGCCGAGGCCAGGGGAAGGCCCTGCCAGTCGCCGAGGGACGGATTCACCGAGCGGCTGAGGTGAAAGCTGTTGTAGCCATACGCGGAGTCCGGACGCCCGGCGACGTCGAGTCCGGACAGCACCCGGGCGGTGTAGCGCAGGGCCGGACACCGGAGCATGGCGGCGGCATTGGCGAGGTAGGGGGCGATGAGCCCGTGGCGCAGCGCCTCGTCGCGAGACCCGCGCACATAGGCAAAGGCCCATTCCCGGTTGGCGTTGACGTCGGCATCCCAGACCGCGGTCGGCAACAGTTGGTCCCGGTGATCCCCCGCATACTGCATCAGCGCCAGGCCCAGTTGCCGGAGGTTCGACGCACAGGCTGTCTGCCCGGCCCGCTGCCGGGCACGGGCCAGGGCGGGAAGGAGCAGTCCGGCCAGCGTGGCAATGACCGCCATCACCACCAGCAATTCCACCAGGGTGAAGGCCCGCAGTCCCCGGCCCGAAGGCCGCGAATCGCGGGCCCGCCAACAGGGTTGGCGAAATCCGGCCGTCATTGCCCGGAGACCAGGCGGAACCAGCCGCCGGCCTCCGACACCGGACGGCCGACCCGCGCGGTGCCGTCCTGGATCACGGCCTCCGCCGTGACCGGGCTCCAGACCCCGCCCAGGGTCTCGGCCGATTCCAGGCGCCACGCGGCGCCGGCACCCGGGGCCGGCCAGGAAAGCAGGAGTCCGGCCTCGGACACCGACGCCGTGAGGCGCGGCGGTTCTCCGGCGCCACCCGGAGTGCGGGCCACCAGGACGCCGGTGTAGGCCGATCGCAGGAGCAACCCGGCTTCAATCTCCCAGGCGAACGCCACCGGCAGGGTCAATTCCACGGAGCCATCGGCCGCCTCCGACAGCGTGCCCGTCCCGGCATCCGTACTCACCGTCGGAGGGTAGGTGGTGAGGTCCGACACGGGCGGATTGCCCAGGGTGAGATGCCCGACGCCCGACGCAATGGTCACCGTGAGATTGCTGGAGCTGAGGGAGGCGCCCGCCAGCGGATGCACCGTCTCCGAGATCACCGCAAACACCAGGTCCCGCGCGGCCACCAGGAACTCGAAGGGCGAGGTGAACCGGTAGCCAAAACTGGCCGCTGCCGGGGTGGGATTGAACTCACGGGGATTGTCCGGATTGGCCACATAGCGTCCCGGAGTCCAGGTGCCGCCGTTGCCCACCACCAGCCGCGAGCCGGTCAGGAACCGCACGCCGGCTGCGGACCGCTCGATCTGGATTGTCCCGCCCACCGGGGCGCGCAGGGCGCCTGCGCCCTGGGGTTGTCCCGGGGAGAACTCGATGCCGTCGAACACCGTTGGCGCCAGTTCCAGATGACTCCGCTGCGCGTCCACCTCCAGCGTGAGGATCTCGGGGGCGGAGGGCAGCGTGTAGCTGAGGATCGTGCCCAGGAAGCCGCTGCCGCCGTTCTCGGTGGCGAAGAGCAGGCGGTTGCCGAGCACGCTCAACTGATGGTCCGGCTTGGCTCCCGTGGTGACACCGAGATCCTGAAGGACCGAGACATTGGTTCCACCCCGGGCGACACCAAAGACGCCGAGGTTCTCCGCCCCGCCCTTCTCGGTGGTGAAGTACAGGTCGCCGCCCGCCAGGGCCAGTCCCTTGGGCTTGAGGCCCGTGGTGCCGTCGAAGAGGTGACGGCGCTGGACGCCGCCGGTCGCGGGATCACAGCTCATCAGGGTGCCGCCCCCCTTGCCGCCTTCCAGCGACAGATCGCCGCCCTCCTCGCACACCCACCAGAGCTGTCCCTGCCAGAAGAGCAGGTTGCGGACCTTCGATCCATGCTCGGCGTTTTTAAGCGTGACCACCGTGGTGATCCCACGGCTGGACAGATCCAGTCGCCGGACGGTTCCCGCGCCCTTGCCGCCCACCTCGGCGAGGTCGCCGCCCTCGCGGGGCGCAAAGTACAGGTGTCCGGCGCCGTCGTGCGCGAAACTCTCCACCTTGATGCCCGTGGCCACCTCCAGGTCCGCCACCCAGGTCACCGTGCCGCCCGGGAGGCTCAGCTTTTCGATCGATCCGTTGCCGGAGCCCCCCTTCTCGGTGGCGAACCACAGGTCCTCGCCCACCGCAAGGAAGCCGGACTTCGGCTTCACGTCGGAAGCATACTCATGCAGCGAGGTCACCGTGCCCGCGACCGGATCGAAGCGCCCCAGCCAGCCGACGCCGCCGT
>JAFLEG010000498.1 GCA_017302195.1 Verrucomicrobiota bacterium | reverse complement strand
CGCATCGCCCTGGCGACCGGCGCCTGGGAGCTTGCCGACACCGGCGGGCTGACGGTGTTCACCGCCCCGGCCGGCTCGACGGCATTCGCCGGCCGGGAGGCGCGCCTGGCATTGGACCTGGCCGAAGAGGAATCGCTGTTCGGCCTGGGCGAGACCACCGGACAGTTCAACCGCCGCGGACTGATCCGCGACCTGTGGAACATTGACGTGCTCGGCCATGCCCCGGCGATCCACCCCGCCCTCAAGCAGCTCTACGTCTCCATCCCCTTTGCCATCTCGCTGCGCCACGGTCGCGCCGCCGGACTGCTGTGGGACAATCCCGCACGCCAGCGCTGGGATCTTGGGCAGACCCGGCTCAACACCTGGCAGATGTCCGCCGCCGAAGGCGACCTCGACCTCTACCTGTTTCTCGGCCCGGGGGTCGCCATGGTCTGCCAGCGGTACGCCGAACTCACCGGCCACATGCCCCTGCCCCCCCGCTGGGGCCTCGGGTACCAGCAGTCCCGCTACAGCTATGAAACGCAGGAGCGCGTGGAGGAAGTCGCGCGGGAGTTCCGCCGGCGCGACCTCCCGTGCGACGTGCTGCACCTCGACATCCACCACATGGACGCCTACCGGGTCTTCACCTTCGGCAGGACCTTCCCACAGCCGAAGGCGATGCTGAAGCGGCTCGCGAAACAGGGCTTCAAGGTGGTGGCCATCGTGGACCCGGGCGTGAAGAACGATCCGGGGTTTGGCGTGCTGCAGCGCGGCACGAAGGCCGGAGCCTTTGTGAAGGATCCGTCCGGAACGAAGGACTCTCTGGGTGAGGTCTGGCCGGGCGTCGCCCGCTTTCCGGATTTCCTCAACGCCCGGACCCGGTCCTGGTGGGGCGAGGAGCAGCGGGCGCTGCAAGACGCCGGGGTGTCGGGATTCTGGAACGACATGAACGAGCCGGCCAATTTTGCCCGGCCGGACAAGACCCTGGACCCGCAGTGCCGTCACACCACGGACTTCGGACCGCGACGGCACCATCAGGTGCACAATCTCTACGGCCAGCAGATGGCGCGCGCCTCTCGTGAGGGTGCGCTGCGGAGCCGTCCGAACGAGCGGCCCTTCGTGATCACGCGGGCCGGCTATGCCGGCATCCAGCGGCATGCCCTGGTCTGGACCGGCGACAATTCATCCCACTGGGACCACCTGAATGATGCCGTGCAGATGCTGCTCAACCTGTCCCTGAGCGGCGTGCCCTTCTGCGGCGGCGACGTCGGGGGCTTCCTGGAGAACACCACGCCCGAACTCTTCCTCCGCTGGTTCCAGTTCGCCACCTTCACCCCCTTCTTCCGCAATCACACCAACCTCGGCACCATCGCCCAGGAACCGTGGGCGTTCGGAACGCCGGTCGAGGAGATCTGCCGCCACTACCTCACCCTGCGCTACCAACTGCTGCCGTACCTGTACGGCCGCTTCGCCGAGGCCCGGGACACCGGCGCACCCATCATGCGTCCGCTGCTGTGGCACCATCAGAACGACCCGGTTGCGGTGTCCTGTGGCGACCAGTTCCTGCTGGGCCGGGATCTCCTGGTGGCGCCCGTCCTCCGGCAGGGCGCGGTGGCCCGCAGCGTCTATCTGCCCAATGACGTCTGGTTCAATTTCTGGACCGGCGAGCGCCTCGCCGGCGGACGCCACGTGGTGGCCGATGCGCCGCTCGACACGCTCCCGCTCTTCGTCCGTGCCGGCGGCATCGTGCCCTTGGGTCCGCGCCAGCACTACGTCGGCGAGCGGCCCACCGACACGGTCCTGCTGCACTGCTGGCCCGGAGCCGCGGGTGAGCTCGCCTGGTACGAGGATGACGGCTCCACCAATGCCTACGAGTCGGGACACTGCCTGCGGCGCACCCTCAGCAGCACGACCCGGGGACGGACCTTCCGGCTCCAGTTCGGCGCCGCAACGGGACCGTTCACCTCCGAGGTGAACACCTGGAAGCTGATCCTGTGGAACGTGGCCCGGCCCTCACGCTTCACCGTCAACGGCCGCCGCACCGAGGGTGCCTTCGGGGAGGAGCAGGGGGTGTTCATCGCCGACCTTGCCAACACGCCCGAGCCCTTGAGCATTGAGTTGTCCGGGGTCCGGACCGGATAGCCCTCACGGCACCGCCTGCGCGCCGGACGGCGGCATCCGGGGTTGCCGACAGAATGGCCATGGCTACGCTATCAGCACCATGACCCGAATCGCCTGGTGGATCGGACTTCTGTGCCCCGTGGTCGCGTTTGGCCAGGGCACGGTGAACCTGAACAACAACTTTGTCGTCCCCGGGACCGGTGCGATGGCCTTCGTGCTGGGTGGCGACTGTCTGCCGATGGCCGGGGCTCGGGGTCGGGTGCAGGTGCTCGATGGCCAGGGCATCGTGATCAGCCCGAATCTGGACGGCCTCGGAGTTCCCTTTGTCGCCGATGGGCTCTTCGACCTGGGCATCCTGACCATCCCCGGATCGCAACCCGGGGGGACAACCGGCGTCATCATTCGTGCCTGGGACAGTTCAACCGGCCTGACCTGGGACGCCGCCACGGTGAGAGGCACCCGGATTGTGACACTGACCGGATTGGGCGGTGGAACGGTTCCTCCTCCATCCCTCGCAGAGGCTGGAAACTTCAGGGGAATTGTGACCAGCCCGGACAGTTGCATCCCGGAGCCCGGCACCTGGGCACTGGCCGCAGCGGGGGCGGTGGTCACGATGTGGGTGCTGCGGGGACGTGGCGCGAGGTCACGAGGGTGACGCGTCGCGGAGCAGGTGGCGACGGGCGTCGCGCACTTTCCGGACAGCCTCCTCAAGGGTGTCCGCCGTGGCGGTCAGGTGGCCCATCTTCCGTCCGCGGCGGGCCTCCGCCTTCCCGTACAGATGCAGGCGAACCTCGGGGTCTGCGAGCGCCGCGCTCCAGTCGGGAACACCTCCGGCGTCCTCCCACACATCCCCCAGCAGGTTGGCCATGGCGACGGGGCGTCGCAGGTCGGTGGCCCCGAGGGGCAGTCCGCAGACGGCGCGCAGTTGCTGCTCAAACTGACTGGTAACGCAGGCGTCGAGGGTGAGGTGTCCCGAGTTGTGCGGCCGCGGTGCCAGTTCGTTGACCAGCAGGCGTCCGTCGCGGGTGACAAACAGTTCGACGGTGAGCAACCCCACCACCTGGAGCGACTCCAGGATGCCCCGCGCCATGGCCATGGCCTCCGCCGCCAAACTGGGCGGAATCGGCGCCGGGCAGACGGTGAGGTCCAGAATGTGGCGGGCGTGGCTGTTCCCGAACACCGGGAACACGGCGGTGTGGCCGTCCAGTCCCCGGGCGGCAATGACACTCACCTCCTGCTCAAACTCCACGAATGCCTCGTAGATGCCCTCGGTGCCGCTCAGTGCGGCGAAGGCGGCGGCAAGGTCGGCGCCGGGACGCAGCGTCTGCTGCCCCTTCCCGTCATAGCCAAAGTTGGCCGTCTTGAGCACCCCCGGCAGACCCAGGTCGCGCACGGCGGACTCCAGGTCGGCGGCGGACCGGATGGCCCGAAAGGGGGTCACGGGAAACCCGCCGTCCTGCAGGAAGGTCTTTTCCCGCAGCCGCTGCTGGGTCAGGTGCAGCACGTGGCCGTCAGGACGCACCGGCACGACCTCAGCCGCAGCGCGGCTGGTGGCGCTGGGCACGTTTTCAAACTCGAAGGTGACCACCGACACCCCCCGGGCGAAGGCCCGCACGCGATCCAGATCCTCATAGGCCGCGGCGACTTCAACATCCCCCACCTGGCCGGCGGGAGTGTCGGAGTCCGGGGAGTACACATGCACCCGGTAGCCCATCTGCCGCGCGGCCAGCGCGAACATGCGTCCGAGCTGTCCACTGCCCAGGACGCCCACGGCGGCGCCGGGAAGGATCGGGGAGGGACGCATGCTGGCGGAGTGGCAGAACTATTTGACCAGCACCACGTCGGCGTCGGCATCCGCGACGGACAGCGGCGGCATGGGCGCGGCCTCGGAACGGGAGGCGGATGCGGCAATCTCGGCCAGCGGTTCGGTCTGCGGCGGCGCCGCGGTGCGGTTCTCGGGTGCTCCCTCGGACTGGTTGAAGCGCACCGACACAATCCGGCTGACGCCGCGCTCCTGCATGGTCACCCCGTACAGGATGTCGGCCATGGAGATGGTGCGCTTGTTGTGGGTGATGATGATGAACTGGCTGGTCTCCGCGAAGCGCTGGAGCACCCGCAC
>JAFLEG010000497.1 GCA_017302195.1 Verrucomicrobiota bacterium | reverse complement strand
CGGCACGCCAGGGGCGGGTGATGCGCGCCCCGAACCACGCCGCCAATCCGGCCCCCAGGGCCAGCCCCAAAAAGAAGGCGCCGAAGACGCGGGACTGCGCCTCGACACTGGCGCCGAGCAGATCGAGGACCCGGCGCGTCCACAGCAGTTCATGGCCCAGGCCCGCGGTACCGCTCACGACCGCGAGTGCCACAGCCATCGTATAGCTGCGAACCTCCGGAGACCGGAGAGGGCCTGACGGCTGGGATGCTGGGAGGGATTTCACCGTTCAAGTGGCCGGCGGAACCCACGGTCCCACCGGCCACCGCAGGAACATCAGGGTACCTGCACCATGCGGAAATACTGCGACGCCGGCTCCGTTGCCAGGGGCAGTTCTGCCGTTTGCAGGACCCCGGTACCAGCAACCGCCTGTCCTTCGGCTTCCCAGGAGCCCCCGGCAAGCGCAGGCCGTCGCTCGAGTTGGTAACGAACACCGGTTTCGCCGACCCAGGACAACGTCACGCGATCCGGTCCGGTGCGGGCGATGCCCAACCGGATGGCATCCCCCCCGACCACGCGGAACTCAAACGTGGTGAGTCCGCTGACCACAGTCTGCCCATCGGACACGCGGGTCCCCCGGGCCTCCAGGCCGACCTTGTAGGTGCCGGGCCGGGTGAAGCCCCAGTTCATGTGGAAGTGATCTCCGGGGATGACATCCCGGGCGTCGGCATCGGACACCCCGTCCGCCGTGTTGAAGTAGGTCGTCGGACTCCCAAAGGCGTCGGTCTCGTACACGGCGAAGGTTCCGGGTCCCTCAAAGGTCTTGAGCGTCACCCGCACCCACTCGCCGGTGAACACCCCCTGCGGCAGATTGTCCGCCGCCAGCGCGAGGAATAATTTGCCCGGCTGATCCGTCTGCGGCGCCACCCAGGCCGTGTCTCCCGGCTGGCCGAGGAAGGCAAACGCCGGGTCGGACGGCACGGTGATGCGGCTGTTGTCCCGAACCTCGTAGAACGCCTCATCACTCCGGTACTCCGCCTCTTCGGCGCCCCAGAAGACGTTCAGCAGCAATTGATCGTCTCCCAGCACCACGGCGATGTCGGCATCACCTTCGTCCACGGCAACAACGTCCCGAACCCGGAACTCAAACGTGGTGAGTCCACTGACCACAGTCTGCCCATCGGACACGCGGGTCCCCCGGGCCTCCAGGCCGACCTTGTAGGTGCCGGGCCGGGTGAAGCCCCAGTTCATGTGGAAGTGATCTCCGGGAATCACATCCCGGGCATCGGCGTCGGACACCCCGTCCGCCGTGTTGAAGTAGGTCGTCGGACTCCCGAAGGCGTCGGTCTCGTACACGGCGAACGTCCCGGGACCCTCGAAGGTTTTCAAGGTCACCCGAACCCGCTCTCCGGTGAACACCCCCTGCGGCAGATTGTCCGCCGCCAGCGCGAGGAATAATTTGCCCGGCTGATCCGTCTGCGGCGCCACCCAGGCCGTGTCTCCGGGCTGGCCAAGGAAGGCAAACGCCGGGTCGGACGGCACCGTGATGCGACTGCCAGCGCGCACATCGTAGTAAGCCTCATCACTGCGGTACTCCGCCTCCTCGGCACCCCAGAACACGTTCAACAGCAACTGATCGTTGCGCAGCACCACGGCGATGTCGGCATCGCCCTCATTCACGGCAACAGGATCCGGGGTCTCCAACGGATCCACGGGCCCCACCGCAAACCGATAGGTGACGTCCGGGCTGGTGACCGCGGCGCCTCCCAGCAGCGTTCCCGTGGCCTGGAAGGTCAGCGCATAGTGGCCGGGCGCGTTGAAGGCCCAGTTCTGGTGGTCGTGCCCTCCGATGCCGAACGGCGCGGTCTCGTCAGTCCCGATGCCATCCCGCGAGCTTTGGTACACCTCGACCTCCCCGCCGCTGCCGATGCCGTACATGGCGAAATCGCCGGGACCCTGAACCCCCTTGAGACGCAGCCCAAGGCGGTCTCCGGCAAACACCCCGGACGCGATCCGCTGGCCGGAGATTCCCAGGAAGAGCAGCGACGGATTCTCAATGTGGGGCGCGATCCAGACCGGATCTCCGGGATTGCCGAGGAAGGCAAAGTTGGGATTCCCCGGAATCTGCAGCCGCGCACCCTCGGTGAGATGGTACACGGCCTGTTCCGGCACCAGGCGCCCCTGACCGGACTCGGTGCCATCCACGAAGAAGCTCCAGGCGCCGGCTTCATAGACGACCTCGACGGGATTATGCCCCTGGGCGATGACCACTGGGGAGGCCGCCCGGGCCTGGACACCCCCCACGGCGGCCAGGAGCAGGGCGGCCGCCGGATACCACACGGATTTCATGACAACTCGTTTCATTTGCGATTTTGGAATTCAAATTGGGAACTGGAAGTGACGGATCTCAAACAAGGGGCGGACCGGCGACCGGCCACGCCCTGACGCCCGGAGGCGAAGGGAGAGCGCCCTACTCGGGCGGCTTGGAGAAATTGTCCCCCCGGTCAATCCGCTGTTTCAGCGGCAGCGCCGGGAGCGATGCGACATGGATGTCGGCGAAGAGGTAGTTGGCCGGCCCCCCGGTGTGATCCGATCCGGGAGACTGTGTCCGGTGCCGGTCCGGCTGGATTTCCTGGAGCACGGAGTTCCATCCGCTGCTCCAGGAGCGTGCGTGCGTATGATCGGTGAAGGTGGAGCCTTCCACGCGATCGGCGATCTCGAAGAGGATCATGGTGTCAGAGGGACGGGCCAGTTGGTCCAGACCGGGACGCGCCTCCAGGATCTCTCCAAACGGGCTGACGAGATCCACGGCGGTATAGCCGTTGAGCACGTAGCTGGTGGTGCGATGCGCCAGGCGGTCCCGGCCCCGGGGATCCGACGGGCAGATCCGCAGCGGGTGGACCCGGGCCACGTAGGGGCCCAGGGCCTCGATCCAGGACTCCTTGTCGGCGTCAATGCCGTGACCGGGACCCGGCAGGCGGGATCCGTGATCGTCGGCGTACATCTTCATGGCGATGCCCACCTGCCGCATGTTGGACAGGCAGTGGGTCTGACGGGCCCGCCCCCGCGCCTTGGCGAGCGCGGGCAGCAGCATGCCGGAGAGCACGGCGATGACCGCCAGGACCACCAGCAGCTCCATCAGGGTGAAGGCCGCCCTCGGGCGCGGCACCACGGTGTTCACGAGATGTTGAGACGTTGCTCCCGGAATCCGGACCCTGCGGCAGGACATCGCCCGCACGGGTCCTCCGCGACGGCAACTCCGGAAGGGGTCCCCGTCACGTGCCGCAGCATTTCAGAGCGGAAAATCCCCGCGCTGCGGCCCATCAATTGCACAGCCGGCGATCCGCCGCCGGCCGTCCATCACCAATCTCCCATCCACCGTGGCGGCGGACGCGCTGCCTGGTTCCTGTCCAGGGCCAAAACCTCCGTCCAGCACACCACCGGGAGGGAGCGCAGGAGGACACAGGCGAGGACTGCCCCAAGCGCCGTCGCCGCCGGCCCCGCCAGATCCACCAGACCCGCCGCCAGCAATCCGGGCAGGCCGTGGTGGGAGTGCCCGGAAGAGTCCGGGATGGTACCACGCTCATGGCCTGCGGCCGTATCCGACGTCCCCTGCCGGGCGTCCGGGTGGACATGATCCGGGGCATGGGAATGGGCATGCCCATGGGTGACGGCCAGGGCCGTGCTCTGGAACGCGGCAAAGAAATCGTCTCTGGCCAGGCTGCGTCCTCCCCGGCCGTGCACATGCGGGGACGTACCGTCCGACGCCCCGTGTTCCAGAACCCGGTGCAGCCACGGGGATCCGCCGACGAGACCTGCCACCATGAGACAGGCCGACAGATACCACCCCAGCCCGCGAACCAGCGGGGAGGCCGGCATCGGGCATCGGCAAATTCCAGACGGTGTCATCACCAGGCTTAACGAACGCGGTCCCGGGATGGATGCTCGACGGATTGTCGAACGCGTCCGTCCCCGGACCGGAGACAGGATTTCCCAATCGAACCATCCTTGGCCATCCCGGTTTCAAAACGTTTTGCAGAAGACTGGCCAGCCGCGACGGAACCCTCCTAGACTCTCCGGACGCATTTATGGCAAAGCCCACCGAGTATCGTTTCTGCGCCGGTCCGTGGAACTTCAGCGAGGGACAGGATCCCTATGGTCCCCCGACCCGCCCGCCCCAGTCCTTCGACTGGAAGCTCTCCGCCCTCCGGGAGCTCGGCTTCGAGGCGATGATGTTTCACGACGACGAC
>JAFLEG010000496.1 GCA_017302195.1 Verrucomicrobiota bacterium | reverse complement strand
GTAGGGTTTGTCCTGGTTGAAGCTCTGGATGACGTAATCCCGGTACGGCCAGGCGTGATTGCGGAGGTGGTCGTACTCGAAACCCTGGCTTTCCGTGTAGCGCACCACATCCAGCCAGTGGCGCGCCCAGCGTTCGCCATGGCGCGGCGAGGCGAGCAGGCGATCCACCAGCCGTTCGTACCGGTCGGCAGCCGGATCGGCCAGGTACGCCTCGGTTTCCTCGGGGGAGAGGGGCAATCCCAGCAGGTCAAAGGACAGCCGCCGGACCAGGGTCCGTTCGTCTGCGGGCGGATTGGGGGCCAGACCGCTGGCCTCCAGCGTGGACCGTACAAAGGCATCCACAGGATGCCCCACCCCCGGAACCGCGGGACGCCGAATCGGCTGATAGGCCCAGTGCGCTGATGCCTCGGAGCTTCGCGGTGCCTCTCCCGGACTTTCCGCCATCAGCATCCCGGCGGCCAGCAGGCCGGCGACTCGCGGCCACCACGCGTGAGGGGAGGCCTGATGGTTAATGCTGTCTGAATGCCCGTTCACAACAGTCCGGAGGATGGAAACTTCCTCGAATCGTTCCGTGAATCCCGGGGCGGTGCAAGGCATGGATCGCACCGGTGAGCCTGCGGCACCCGGGGTGTGGGTGGGCATCCAATCGGTGGGCCAGGTATTCAACGGGCCGTGCGGGCGACCGGGAACGAGCCTCTCAGCCCCACGGGTGCACTGGGGAAGATCCGGCGCAGGAGCCCGCGTGGGGCTCAGACCTGCGGCAGGCTGAGTTCCCTCTCGGTCCGGAGGCGGAGCTGTCCGCAGGCGGCGTCTATGTCGTGGCCCTTCTCCAGACGGAGCGTGGCGGTGACACCGCGGCTGCGCAGCGCTTCGGCGAAGGCGTGGCAGTCGGATTCCGCCGGGCGCTCCCAGGGCAGTCCTTCCACCCGGTTGTAGGGAATCAGATTCACCTTGGCATGGAGCTCCTGCGCCAGGGTCGCCAGCGGGACGGCCTGCGCGGGATCGGCATTGACGCCCGCAATCAGGATGTATTCCAGGGTGATCATCTTTCCCTTCCGCTCGACGTAGTGGCGGCAGGCGGCCGTCAGGTCGGCGAGGGGATGCTTCCGGTTCACCGGCATGATCTGGTCGCGCACCTCGTCCGTTGCGCCGTGAAGGGAGATGGCCAGGCGGAACTGGAGGGGATCCTCGGCGAGCTTGCGGATGCCCGGGACCACACCGCTGGTGGACAGCGTGATCTTCCGCGCGCCGATGCCTCCGCCCCAGGGGGCGTTCAGGGTGCGGAGGGCGTCCATGACCTGGGCATAGTTGGCCATGGGCTCCCCCATGCCCATGACCACGATGTTGTTGATCAGACGCGGTGCCTCGATGCGGCCGCCGTCCGTGCGTTCCGAGTTCCATCGTTCCACGGCGAGGACCTGTCCCAGAATCTCATGGGCCTGGAGGTTGCGCTTCCATCCGTCGAGTCCGCTGGCGCAGAAGCGGCAGCCGTAGGCGCATCCGACCTGGGTGGAGATGCAGAGGGTGTGCCGGTCGCTGCGGTCCCCATACAGGGCGGGATTGGCGGGGATCAGGACGCTCTCGACCAGGCTGCCGTCGGTGAGGCGCCACAGGAATTTGCGGGTGGTGTCGTCGGCTCCCTGGATCCGGAGCGCCTGGGGCAGGGTGAGGGCGTAGGCGGCGGCGAGCTGTCCGCGCAGCGCGCGCGGGAGATTGGACATTTCGTCCCAGCTTGCGGCGCGGCGCGCGTAGAGCCAGTGCAGCAACTGCTCCACGCGATACGCCGGCTGGCGCCACTCCTGGAAGTGCGTCCGCAACGCCTCCGGGCCCGTGTTCCGGATGTCGGGGAGCGCGCTCATCGGGCGGCGGTGGCGGCCAGGGCGTTGATGCGGGCGGCGGCGTATCCGGCGCCGAAGCCGTTGTCTATGTTGACCACGGTGAGGCCGCTGGCGCAGGAGTTGAGCATGCCCAGCAGGGCGGTGATCCCGCCGAAATGCGATCCGTAGCCGACACTGGTGGGCACGCCGATCAGGGGCTTGTCCACCAGCCCGCCGATCACGCTGGGCAGCGCCGCCTCCATGCCGGCCACCACCACCACCACCGAGGCCCGCTGGAGCTCGTCCAGACGCCGGAACAGGCGGTGGAGCCCGGCGACCCCCACGTCGGTGATGCGCCGGACGCGGCTGCCCATGAACTCGGCGGTCAGGGCGGCCTCCTCCGCCACCGGCAGGTCGCTGGTGCCCGCGCTCACCACCGCCACCTCGCCCAACGGGGCGGGGGGCGACTTCGGGTCCACCACGATGCACCGGGCCTCCGCATGATACCGCGCCCGGCGAATCCGCCGGCGGACCGCCGCCGCGTGACGGTCGGTGGCCCGGGTGACCAGGACCCGTCCGCTGGCCGCCACCAGTTCGGCGGCGATGGCCGCGACCTGGGACGGCGTCTTGCCGGCGCCGAAAATGACTTCCGGGCAGCCCTTGCGCAGCTCGCGGTGCAGGTCCACTGCGGCAAATCCCAGATCCGCCACGGGCGCGGACTGAAACGCGCGCAGCACGGCGTCGCGGGAAACAGTGCCCTGCTGAAAGGCGTCAAGTAACTGGGCGGCTTGTGTCGGACTCACGGGGAGGAATCGCACGCGCCGGAGCGCCCTCGGGCGCCGGCGTCGTCGCGGACAGGGTGTAAACCGGGGGCGGCCAAAGGTCCATTCAAGGGGCTGACAGCGGCGAAGATATCTTCATATCAATAAATCTTGATGCGTTGATTTATTGCTTGAGCCCCGCTTTGGAGCCGGCGCACCCTGAGTGCATGATTCGAGGGATTCACGAACTGCATCGCGACGCCGTGGCGACGGGCCGTCCGGCGATCTCCGTGGAGTTCTTCCCGCCGAAAACCGAGGAGGGGGATCGCACCCTGTTTGAGAAAACCCTGCCCGCACTGGTCGCGGCGGGTCCGGACTACTGTTCGGTGACCTATGGCGCCGGCGGCACCACCCGGGAGAAGACCCTCTCCATCGTGGACCGGATCCAGAAGGAGTTCGGCCTGACCACCATGATGCATCTCACCTGTGTGAATGCGACCCAGGCGGAACTGGGCCAGGTGCTGGACGAGGCGGCGGCGCGGGGGGTGCGGAACATTCTGGCGCTGCGCGGGGATCCGCCCGGCGGCACCGGTCCCTGGACCAAGACCGAGGGCGGCTTCGAGTACTCGTCGCAGTTGGTGGCGTTTCTGAAGCAGCGTGGCGGCTTCGACATCGGCACTGCCGGATTTCCCGAGGGGCACATCGCCCAGGCGGGCGGCAAGCGGGTGGACTGGGGGTATCTGGCCGAGAAGGTCCGGGCGGGCGCCCACTTCGTGGTCACCCAGTTGTTCTTCGACAATGCGGATTACCTGGAATTCCGCGATCACCTGACCCGGAAGCTGGGTGTCACCGTTCCCCTCATTCCCGGACTCCTGCCGGTGGTATCGCGCACCCAGACCAAGAAGTTCACCCAACTGTGCGGCGCGCGGCTTCCGGGTCCGTTCCTGGACCGGCTGGAATCGCTGGGCGACGACGATGCGGCGGTGACCGAGTTCGGCATCGAGCATGCCACCCGGCAGGCGGAGGAGCTGCTGCGCGAGGGGGCACCCGGGATTCATTTCTACACGCTTAACAGGGCCCACTCCACCGGGCGCATTCTCAGGAACCTGGGCCGGGGCTGACGCCTCCGGCGGCGGTGGCCGCCCCGTCCCGCACCGGCAGAAACAGGGCGATGGTGGTGCCGCGTCCGGGGGCCGACCAGATCCGCAGGCGCCCTTCGTGGGTCTCGACCACGCGGGCGACCATGGCCAGGCCGAGCCCCGTGCCCTTGGGCTTGGTGGAGCTGAGCAGGGAGGTGAAGGCCCGCTGACGCTGTTCCTCGGGCATGCCCGTGCCCGAGTCGCGGAAGCGGATGACGATGCCGCCGCGGGATCCGGGCGCCCGCCCCGACAGCACACGGGTCCGGATGCTGAGCCGTCCGCCCTCGGGCATCGCCTCGAGCGCATTCAGCGTCAGATTGAGAAATGCCTGCTCCAGCAGGGTGGGATCGGCCGGCAGTTCCGGGAGGAGGGGATCGAGACGCCGCACCAGGTCCACCCGCTGGGCGCGGCATTTGTGACGGGTGAGCAGGGCCAGGTCGTCGAGCAGCCGGTTCACCTGCACCGAGGAAATCTCGGGCTCGGTGCGCCGGGCCAGGTCCAGGACCCGGTCCACGATCC
>JAFLEG010000495.1 GCA_017302195.1 Verrucomicrobiota bacterium | reverse complement strand
CCGCAATCCGTATCAATCCGCGCTGCATTCTATGTCCGATGCCGTTTTGCCCAGTTCCGATTCTGAAGAGCCGAGCGACTTCATCCGCGACCAGGTCGCGGCCGACCAGGCCGCGGGGCGGACCCCGCAGATCCACACCCGGTTCCCGCCGGAGCCCAACGGCTACCTGCACATCGGGCATGCCAAGTCCATCTGCCTGAACTTCGGCATCGCCCGGCAGTTTGGGGGGGTGTGCAACCTCCGCCTGGATGACACCAACCCCACCCGGGAGGAGACCGAGTACGTCGAATCCATCGTGGAGGATGTCCGGTGGCTGATCTCCGGATGGGCCGATGCTCGCCTGGGACTCAAAAGCCCGGGAAGGAGGCCCGAGACCGACGCGGCCGCCTCGGATGCCCACCAACCCGCCGTGACCGGCGCCGATGCCGCAGGCCGCCCGCTGGAACCCTTCTACGCCTCGGACTACTTCGAGGCGCTGTACGGCTTTGCCACGCAACTGATCCGCAAGGGGCGGGCCTACGTCTGCGACCTTTCGCCCGAGGAGACGGAGCGTCTTCGCGGCAGTCCGGACCGTCCCGGGACCGACAGCCCGTTCCGTTCGCGGACCGTGGAGGAAAACCTCGACCTGTTTGCCCGGATGAGGGCGGGCGAGTTTCCCGATGCGGCCCGGACGCTGCGGGCGCGGCTGGACATGGCCTCGCCAAACATCTGGCTCCGGGATCCTGTGCTGTACCGGATCCGCCACGCGGCGCACCACCGGACCGGAGACCGCTGGTGCCTCTATCCGATGTACGATTTCGCACACTGTCTCAGCGATTACATCGAGGGAATCACCCATTCCATCTGCACCCTGGAATTCGAGGTGCACCGTCCCCTGTATGACTGGATTCTTGCCAGCCTGGGCCTGGCGCGCCCGCGTCCGCGCCAGATCGAGTTCGCCCGCCTGAACCTGGGCTACACGGTGATGAGCAAACGCAAGCTGCTCCAACTGGTGACCGAAGGACGGGTCTCCGGATGGAACGACCCGCGCATGCCCACCCTCAGCGGACTGCGGCGACGCGGGATTCCGCCCTCGGTGGTCCGCGACTTCGTGCTGCGCACCGGAGTGACCAAGGTCAACGCGGTCTCCGACCTTGCGCTGCTGGAGCATGTGCTGCGGGAACAACTGAACCGGACAGCCCTCCGGCGACTGGCAGTACTCCGTCCGCTCAAGCTGGTGTTGACCAACCTGGCCGAGGGAGAGGTGCATGAGTTCGATGCCGTCAACAATCCGGAGGACCCCGGGGCGGGCACACGGAAGGTGCGGCTCGGTCGGGAGGTGTTCATCGAGCAGGACGACTTCCAGGAGGTGCCGCCGCCGAAGTACTTCCGGCTGCGACCCGGCGGCGAAGTCCGCCTCAAGTACGCCTGCATCGTGCGCTGTGACGCCGTCCTCAAGGATGCATCCGGGCGCGTGACCGAACTGCACGGAACCGCCGACCTCGACTCGCGCACGGGCGGCCCCAATGCGGGCCGCAAGGTCAAGGGTACCATCCACTGGGTCCATGCGGCGGAGTCACGGGAGGTTGAGGTGCGTCTGGTGGACCGGCTCTTCACCGAAGCGGATCCCGAGGAGGGGGGGCGTGACTTCCGTCAGGTGCTCAACCCCGCCTCACTGGAATCGGTGACCGCACGCGTAGAACCTGCACTGGCGGATCCCAAGCCCGGCATCCGCTACCAGTTCGAACGGCTGGGCTACTTCTGGCCCGACTCCCAGGACTCCGCGCCGGGCCGCCCGGTGTTTCTGCGGACGGTGTCCCTCAAGGATGCCTGGGCCCGGGTCGCGGGGACCGCCTGACATTCCCACCGGGTCACTCGACGGTGATCGCCACGATGAACGGTGCCGGCGAGGCGCCGGAGGCGATGAGGTCCAGCCGGTCCACCACCCGTCCCGGTGACGGATTGGCCAGCGCGGCGTGGTACAGCGTTTCGCGCATGGGGGGCGAATAGGATTCGGTGGCGCCATTGATGCCATACCAGCCCACGGTGGCGTTCTGAAGCTGCCGGGGACGGTGGGCGCGCGACCATCGGTCGCCCAGTTCGAACCCCAGACGGAGAGGGACCTCCGTGGAACCACCATCGGCATAGTGCAGCCGCACCCGCGCCAGCTCCATGCCCCGGGCCAGCTTGTCATAGGCATCCGATGCGGCGCCGAGGAGATGCAGGCGGTTGATGGCGAGTCCGACCGGGATTCCGGTCACCTCCGTCGGAAAATCCATCTCTTGGGTCTGGAAGCGCTCGCCGTCCAACTGCACCACGCCGCGGACATCAAACAGGATGCCATCGAATGTCTGCAGTCCGGTCGGCAGTTGCACCAGACTGTCCCGCAGGGTCTCCGGATCCACCAGGGTCCAGCTCTTGTCCAGCCGGGCGTTGTACTGGCTGGTCAGGTCGAGTTGACGGGGCCCGGCGGAAGGATCGCGAGGGTGAATCCCCGGCGGCGGTGTCTCCGGCAGCTCGATTCGCTCGACCCAGAGGGTCCGGGCCAGGGCGGATGCCTGTTGCTCGGAGGGCTGGATCTCGAGGGGCATGGCCAGGTGGAGGGGCTCCAGTCCCGCCGCCAATTCCTGGAAGTCCCAGACTTCCACCAATCCCCGGTCGGTGCCCGCCGCCAGCCAGCGTCCCCCGGGACTGAAGGCCAGGCAGGTCAGCGCCGCCGGCTGCGGGGTGGTCAGCCGCAGGACCTCAGTCCTGGCCCGCACATTCCGGACCGCAATGGTGTCGAAATCATGATACACTGCTGCCAACCGGGAATCGGCGGACCAGGCTCCCGGAGGATGACGGGCAGGCACCGCACCCGCCACCGGGTGGCTGTGCCACGGCGCCCAATTGGTGACCGAAAGCACACGGTACTCCTGGCGGGAGGCGGCGAGCATCCACTGCCCATCGGGCGACACGACCGGCACGAAGTCCCCACCAAACTGCGGCACCTCCTCCAGCCGCCCCTCAAAGTTCACGGTCGCCGGGGGCAGGCCGGCCCCCCTGGCAAACACAATGCGGTCGGGACACAGGTCCAATGCCAGCGCCTTGCCCATTTCCGGCACCGCCACCGGCGGAGGGACGGTGCCACCGGCAAAGGACACCGGCTCCAGCCCCAATCCCACGCGGGGCACCCAGATCGTCTGGGAGCGGGCATCGAAGACTCCCGCCTCCAGCCAGGCACCCACAGGCCAGCGCCTCTGGTTGTGCACCGTCAGGTTGGGCGTTCCCGGTCCGTCGCCCACCCCAATATGAAACACCGCGTCCCGTCCCTGCACGAGCAGTTCCCGCCGCCCGGGGACAAACCACGCCCGCAACGCCCCGAACTGGGGAAAGAAGGCAGGGGTGCGATCCGAATCCAGGTTGAAGACATGCACTCCGCCTACGGTCACGACGGCCAGAAGGCGCGAGTCCGAGCTGAAGCTGATCTGGCGGGCCCTCGAGGTTTCCTCATCGCCCAGCCGGTAACGGACCCTGCCGGTCGGGGGAAGGAACGAGGCCATTCCCCAGTGGTCGCCCACGGTGAACCGGACCTGGCTTCCGTCGGCGCTGAACTGCTCCGGAACAAATCCCCGCACACTGAGCACCGCCTCGCCATCATCGGAGTCCCAGCAGGAGACCACCCCGCCGGCTTCGCGAACAAGCAGCAGCGAGGTTCCCGGCACAAACTGGATGCCCTCCGCCTGGCGGAACCGGGCGCGCAGGACCACCGGCCGGCGCGACGGCAAATGCCAGACCAGTACCGATCCCTGGGTGTCGGAGGCCGCCAGCCGATGCCCGTGCCAGTCCACCATGTGCAGGCTGGAGTTGTGCTCGATGGAGGCGACCACCAGGTCACGGTCCCAATCCACGAACTCCAACCGGTTGACCCGCAGCCGCACCAGGATGGAGCGGCCGGGATCCGGCATGAGCGCAAATTCATGGCCCAACCCCAGCACTCCGGAGGGGAACGGGAGGTTTTCACCGGTGGCCATGGCCAGCCGGCGCACCACGCGTCGGTTGTCCTGGGCGAGCAGCCAGTCGCCCCGGGGGGAGAACCTCAGGATGTTTCCCACCGGATGCCGCCACGCCACGGATCCGTCCGAAGTGCGCAGCATGGTCAGTTCCCCGCCACGCTCCAGCGCAAGGTGATGGAGGTCGGGAGATGCCCACAGGACGCCCGGATTGGCGTCCAGCGGGAGACGGTCCTGCACCCAGCGCTGCTGATGGTTTGTGGCACCA
>JAFLEG010000494.1 GCA_017302195.1 Verrucomicrobiota bacterium | reverse complement strand
GGCTCAGCCGGGAGGCCATGATTCTCGGGGCCGCCGCTGGCACGGCGGTCCTGTCGGTTCTGTGGATGGCCGCCACGTCGCCGATGCTGCCGACGTTTCTCGCTGAGCGAATCCTTCCCCTCCGGACCGCTCTGGCCGTCTTGTCGCCTCCTTTTCTTGTCGGAGGCCTGATGGGAATCGCCCTCCTGTCGGTGACCGCGCAGATCATGGTCTATGCCGACACCGGACGCGCGTTCTGGTCCCTCCGCTGCACCGCACCGCGGTTTGTGGGAACCGTGTTGCTCCTGATGCTGGCAATGGCCTGGTGGCTGCGTCCGGGGTCGGTTGCCGGGGTCCTGCTGGCCGTGGCCAGCGTGCTCAAGCTGGCGGTCGAGATCGCGGTGCTGAAGCACGCCGACTCCGATGCCGAACGCTGGACGGCGCTGCGCCGCACTGCCGCGCTGCAGCGCGGTCCGCTGCGTCCCCTGCTGCTGCTCCGCCTGTTCCTCGGCCTGCTGGCGGGACTCGCCCTGCCGTTCGCCGTGGGCACCGGCGCGCTGCCGCCGCAATGGATTGCGGCGGCCCTCCCGCTGCTGCTGCTCGGAGAACTGGCCGAGCGCGCCCTCTTCTTCACCTCCGTATCGCCGGACCGCATGCCCGGCCACCCCGCCTAAAGAACCGCTGACCACCGATCACCGACCACCGATCACTGATCACCGATTACCGATTACCGATTACCGATTACCGATCACCGCCCCATGCCCCCTTCCCCTCCCAACACCTGGCTTCGCCAGTGGACCGGTCCGCTGACGTCGGATCTGGTCCGGACGCCGGGCGGCTTCGGGCTGGGACAGGTGCCGGCGGGACGTGCGCCATCCGCCACCACCAGCATGGTCTGCGGATTCTGCTCCACCGGCTGCGGACTGAAAGTGCACCTCCGCGACGGCGAGGCGGTCAACCTCACCCCGGACCCCGCTTATCCGGTCAACCTGGGCATGGCCTGTCCGAAGGGATGGGAGGCCCTGGCACCTCTCGATGCGCCGGATCGGGCGACGAGTCCGCTGCTGCGGGATCCGGCGACCGGCCGGATGTCCCCGGTGTCCTGGGAACGGGCGGCGCGCGAGTTCACTGCGCGCTTTCAGGGCATTCAGTCCCGGCATGGGGCCCACTCCATCGCCTTCCTCAGCACCGGACAGATATGCACCGAGGAGATGGCCCTGCTGGGGGCCCTCTTCAAGTTCGGCATGGGTGGACTGCACTGCGACTCCAACACCCGCCAGTGCATGGCCACGGCCCATGTGGCGTACAAGGAGTCGTTTGGCTTCGACGCCCCGCCCTACACCTACGCCGACTTCGAGGAATCGGATGTCCTGGTGTTCGTGGGCGCCAATCCCTGCATCGCCCATCCCATCCTGTGGCAGCGCGTGCTGCGCAATCCACACCGTCCGGCCCTCATCGTGCTCGACCCCCGCCGCACTGAGACGGCGGTCAACGCCACCCTGCACCTGCCGCTGGCGCCGAAGTCCGATCTCACCCTGCTGTATGGCCTGGCCCGGGCCCTGATCGCCCGGGACGCCGTGGACCACCGCTTCGTGGCCGCGCACACCCGCGGGTTCGCGGAGTTCGCCGCCTTTGTGCAGGAGTTCACCCCCGAGCGGGCCTGCGCTGCGGCGCGCATTCCGCGTGAGGACTTCGATCGCTGCGTGGCTCTCATCGCCGGCGGACGCCGCGTCAGCTTCTGGTGGACCATGGGGGTGAACCAGGGGCACGAATCCACCCGCACGGCGCAGGCAATCATCAACCTGGCCCTGATGACCGGCAGCCTCGGACGTCCCGGCACCGGCGCGAACAGCATCACCGGCCAGTGCAACGCGATGGGATCCCGGCTGTACGCCAATGCCACCTCGCTCCTCGGCGGGAGAACCTTTGCCGATCCGGCGCACCGCCAGACCGTGGCGGACCGGTTGGGCATCCCGTCGGCCTGCATCCCGTCCGCAAGCTCCTGGGCTTACGACCAGATCGTGGATGGCATGGAATCCGGGGCCATCCGCGGTCTCTGGATCATCGGCACCAATCCCTCCCACTCCTGGATCCGGCACGGCCGGTTCCGTGAACTGGCGGCGCGCCTGGAATGCCTCGTGGTGCAGGATCTCTACGCCACCACCGACACCGCGCAGCACGCGCACCTGGTGCTTCCCGCGGCGGGCTGGGGCGAGAAGGAGGGCACCTTCATCAATTCCGAACGCCGGATCGGACTGGTGAAGAAGGTTCGCCGCGCTCCGGGACAGGCGCTGAGCGACTTCGCCATCTTCCAGTTGATCGCCCGCGCCTGGGGATGCGGCGCGATGTTTGAGGCCTGGCGGGATCCGGAGTCCGCCTTCCAGATCCTCAAGCGCCTCAGCGCAGGACAGCCCTGCGACATCACCGGCATCCGCGACTATCGCCATCTGGATGAGGCGGGGGGGATTCAGTGGCCGTGTTCGGAGAGCTATCAGTTATCAGTTATCAGTCATCAGAAGGAGAGGTCGCACGACTCGGACGAAGCCGTACCTGAAGACCCGATGGTTGGCCAGGCGGACCCTTCCCCCCTGAAAACTGAAAACTTGAAACTGAACACTCTCACCGAACGCCGTCTGTTCTCCGACGGGCAGTTCTACACCGCGGATGGACGGGCGCGGTTTGTTTTCGACGCGCCGCGGGCGGTGGACGAGCCCGTGGATGCGGAGTACCCATGGATCCTACTCACCGGACGCGGCACCTCGGCGCAGTGGCATACCAACACCCGGACCGCAAAGTCCCCGGTGCTGCGCCTGCTGTATCCGGCGGACTGCTACGCGGAGTTGAATCCAGCGGATGCCCGGCGTCTCGGGGTGAAACCGGGGCAGACCGTACGGATCCGGTCCCGACGCGGTTACCTGGAGGCCACCGCCTTCATCACCCCCACGGTGGAGCCCGGTCAGATCTTCATCCCCATGCATTACGAGGGGGTCAACCGACTCACCCATCCGAGCTTCGACCCCCACTCCCGGCAGCCCAGCTACAAGCACTGCGCAGTGACCATTGAGTCGCCGGGATCCGCGGAATGAATGGGGACGGGGAACTTCGCCACCCCCCTCCGTTCAGGGGCTGACCTCCACCCGGTAATAGCGCACATCTCCGGAAGGCTGGGCCACGGTGCAGCGCATGCCCTGTCCTCCGGTTGAAACAAACTGGGCCGAGGACACCGGAGACCAGTTGGAGAGCGTGGTGCTCTCCAGCAGCACATGGGCGCCCCCCGGACGCGGCGATGCAAACTCGATGGTGATCGTCGCAGCCTCGACGCGGATGGTGTCCAGCGAGAAGGGGCCGATGGGAGCCGGTTCCGTCACCAACTGCAGACCGTCCGCTGCTCCAATGAGCGCCCAGGATCCGGTGTCTCCATCTTCCAGGAACTCGCCCTCGGCAGCATAGATTTCGGCAAAGGCCCCGCCCACGCGCTGAAAGTGGATGAACTCCACGGTGTATTCGCCGGCCCGCACCCCCTTCAGCACGGCGCGGGTGTTGCTGTCCCCGGTCCCAACCGCGAACCCCACAAACTCCGGAAAATCCGGATCCAGCGCTCCCAGGCCCGAGACGCTGGCGAACGGATGTCCCGCGACGCGGAGTGCGAAGCCGTCGTCGGAATGCACCCCGAACGTCCAGTCACCATCCCGGGGGATGTGGACCCGGCCGCGGGCCACGGTGATCCAGTCCTGGGCGGGCAGTCCCTGGGCCTCGGCCGGAAACGGCACATCATCCGCGAACCAGCCGCCGTTTCCCGGGCTGGTGGTGAAGTTGAAATTGATCACCGGCTCCTGGGTGTCGAGCACGCCCCCGGCAAAGCCCGGCAGGCCGGCAGCGCGGGCGATCTCGACGGCCGTCACCACGGCGTCGGCCCGCCCGGCATTCCAGACCTGGCGCACGCCCCAGGTTCCCGCCTGACCGGCCGGCCCGCCCAGGCCGGTGAGGGGGAAGGGGGGGGACGGCACGGTGACGGTGGCCTCGGTGCCGATCTCCAGGCCGCGGGTGTCGCGTCCCTTGAGCGAAAAGGGCAGGATGGCCCCCGGGGTGAACGGCAAAGGCGCATCGTGCACCACGGTGGTCAGGGTTCCCGACTTGCTGGTTTGCGTCGGAACCGTGACACCGGCGATTTGGAGGACCAGGGTGGCCGGATCCACCACGCTGGGGCCGAGATCCTCCAATTCCAGGGTGAATGTGTTCTGCGTGACATCCCAGCGACGCA
>JAFLEG010000493.1 GCA_017302195.1 Verrucomicrobiota bacterium | reverse complement strand
GGCGCCGTCGGGCGTGTCCAAGCGCAATCCCGCCTTGCGGGATCCGGCATCCGGACCATGGCACGCGAAGCACTGGTCGGAGAGGAGCGGCAGGACATCGCGGGCGAAGTTCACCGTGGCGGCCGACAGCCGCTGTGGCGCCGCCCCCAGAAGCAGGCCGAAGGCGAGAAGAAGCGATTGGGGAAAGGAGGAGGGATGAAGGATGAGGGATGAAGGGAAGGCCGCCGAGGTGGGGCGAGGCTCCCGCCGAGCCGTACGCGCCACCGCGAGCCTTCGTGGTGGCAACTCCACACGCGCACGGCTCACCGGGAGGTTCGCCCTACCCGCAGACCACTCCGGATCCATGGTGGTCCAGGATCGGGTCGGCACCGCGTCACCTCGGCGACAACAATTCGGGACAGACTTCATCCCTTCAGCACCCCGCGCACCACGTCGCCGGCCACGTCGGTGAGGCGGTAGTCGCGTCCCGTGTGCCGGTAGGTGAGCCGTTCGTGGTCGAGTCCCATGAGGTGGAGGAGTGTCGCGTGGAAGTCGTGCATGTGGACGGGATTTCGCCCGGGCCGGATGCCATAGTCATCGGACTCGCCGTACACGGTCCCGGCATTCACGCCCGCGCCCGCGAGCCAGGAGGAGAACACCCAGTGGTGATGCTCCCGGCCCTTGGCATCCGCGGCGGCATTGAAGGGCGTGCGGCCAAACTCGGTGGTCCACACCACCAGCGTGTCCTCCAGCATCCCCCGGCGCTTCAGGTCCCGCAGCAGGCCGGCGATGGGGCGGTCCACATTCTTTGCCAGCGGCGCATGGGTGGTCATGTCCCCGTGGGCGTCCCAGTTGTCGGAGGATCCCACGTCAATCAACTCGATGAAGCGCACCCCGCGCTCCGCCAGACGGCGGGCAACCAGGCACTGCCAGGCAAACCCCTGCGTGCTGCCGCGCTCCAGTCCATACAGCGCCAGGGTGGCGTCGTCCTCCCGCGACAGGTCGAACACCTCCGGCAGTTCCATCTGCATGCCGAAGGCGGTTTCAAAGGACCGCATGCGGGCCTCCAGGAGCGGATCTCCGGGCCGCGCCCCGAGGTGACGCCGGTTCACGGCGGCGAGGGCCTCCAGTTCCAGCGCCTGCAGCCTCCCGGAGGCCACACGCCGCCGCAGGTTGGCCACCGGTTCCGCGCCCGGCATCACCAGGGTTCCCTGATGGGCTCCCGGCAGGAAGTCCCCGGCCCAGACCTGCCCGCCCGCATACGGGGTCTTGGGGGCAATGACGATGAACGACGGCAGGTTGCGGTTCATCGTGCCCAACCCGTAGCTCACCCAGGATCCGAGGCTCGGTCGGGCAAAGGTGAAGGAGCCCGTGTGGATGCCCAGGGTGGCCTCGTAGTGATTGGTGTGATCCGAGGTCATGGACCGGATCACGCACAGGTCGTCCACACAGCCCGCCATCTCGGGAAACAGCCCGCTGACCTCGGTCCCACACTGTCCGTGCGGGGCAAAGTCCCACTGCGGGCGCTTGAGGAACATGGAGAACTCGCCCTTGCGGCCCTGGAATTCGTCCACCGAGACGGTCTTCCCGGCGTCGGCGAACAGCCGGGGCTTGGGATCCCAGGAATCCACATGCGACACCCCGCCGCTCATGTAGAGGAAGATCACCCGCTGCGCGCGCGCCGGGAAATGCGGTGCCCGGGGCGCCAGGGGGTCCGCGACGCCGCCCCGTGCGGCCTCCTCCGAAATCAGTTGCGACACCAGTCCGGGAAACAGCGCCGAGCCACCGACCAGGGAGCGGAGAAATCCGCGGCGGCAGGGATCCAGGGCGCGCAGGGAGTTCATGAGGCCCTCAATCCACCGTCAGGAATTCATTGCTGCCGAGCAGCACCCGCACCAGCGCCCCCAGGGGACGCGCCCCAACGTCGTCGCCGCCGGTTTCCTCCTGCGCCTCCCGATACCCGGTCAGGAACCTCAGCGCGGAGCCCACCTCCTCCTGGCAGGGATTGCGGGACAACACCCGCCGGTACACCGACCGCACCTGCGCGGCCGGTGTGGCGTCCGCGGCAAGCACCTGCGACGCCAAGCGCCCGGCCTGCGCGTGGACGAACGGATCGTTCAGGAAGAAAAGCGCCTGTGTGGGCACGGTGGTCAGACGTCGTTCCGGGGTGCTCGCATTCGGATCCGCTCCGTCAAACAGCGCGAGAAAGGGATGCCTCCGGATCCGCTGGGTCATCAGGTACACCGAACGTTTCTGATGCTCATACTGTGCGTTGAAGGGACCGTGCTGGGTGTAGCGCCAGGTGGTGGGCGCCGGAAACGGATGCCCCTGCCCCGGACTCTCGTCGAGCTCCCCGCTGACCCACAGGATCGAATCCCGCAGTTCCTCCGCGCTCAGCCGACGCCGCGGGAACAGGGGGCCGACCGCCTGGACACCCGGCTCCCGCACCGCAGCCGGGGCTCCCGGAGCCGAAGCCGAAGCCGAAGCCGGGTCGGCCGGACAGAGCGCCGCCTCTCCGGACGGCGGTGGCATCAGGATCGGGGACCCCGCCGCCCGGTAGGCGGCACTGCCCAGGATAAGGCGATGCATTGCCTTCACCGACCACCCGGATCGCACGAGCTCCGACGCGAGATGGTCCAGCAGTGCCGGATGCTCCGGAGGCTGGCCGCGCACCCCAAAGTCATTGGGAGTCCGCACCAGGCCGGTTCCAAAGTGATGCAGCCAGATCCGGTTCACCATCACCCGGGCCGTCAGCGGATTCTCCGCGCTCGCCAGCCACTCCGCGAGTTCCCGGCGCCCGCTGCCACGGAGGGTCTCCGGAAAGGCGCCGCCGCCCAGGGCCGTCAGCAGCCCGCGGCGCACCTCCGGACCCGGGCGGTCGGGTTCGCCCCGGATCTGCACCCGGGCATCGTGCGGGGTTCCCTCGCTGACGGCATACGCCATGGGGAACGGTCCGTTGGCCAGCAATGTCTCCAATTCCCGCCGCGCCGCCGCCAGGGTATTCGTGGAAGGCCTGGCATCCTCCCCAGCATCCCAGTCCCCATTCCTCCTCTGCGCCTCGGCGCCGCCGCGGTGAACCTCCCCCGACACCGCCGTAATCGGCAGGGTCTGCACCCCGAGATTGTCCAGCGACAGCGCCGGCAGCAACGCGCCGGCTCCCGCCTCGGAAGCCACCACCACGGAATCCAGAAGGCCGTTCCAGTCCGGCGACAGCCGGCGGGGCGCAAACGACGAGACATCGCCCGGGGCCCCGGCGCTGCCCGAGACCGTCCCCGCCGCCAGGTCGAGCTCCAATTGCACGTTGAACCACTGCCCCGCAGGCACGGCCCGCAGGATCTCCACGACGCTTCCGGTGCGCACCGCCAGGGCGTCGCGTCCGATGAGCACCTCCACCGCGCGCGGGCCGGCTGCGGATCCCAGCCGCAGGACGTGCCTTCCGGTGGCCGCCGCCTCGCTCGTCGCCACCCGGCAGTCCAGATTCGCGTACACACGGGATCCCGCGGCGTGCAGCCCGGCCAGGTGCAGGGACTGGCCCATCCAGTAGCCGTTGGTTCCGCCGGCCACCTCCGCCCCCACCCGCCCGAATGGATGCAGATTCCGGAAGGGGCTCTGCGCCGCCGCTTGAATTGAAATCCCCCCCTCGCAACGCCACGGCGGGACCAGCACTCCCTTGCTGCCGCCGGCCGCCGGCGCCTGCATCTCGAAGTCCCCGTCCAGCGCATCCAGCGGGCGCAGGACCGCATCCGGGACACTGGCTCCGGGCTGGTTCAACAGCGTCGTCAGCGCCGCCAGCCGCTGCTCATGGGCCTGCCACCGGGCGGACGCCTCCTCCGGCGGCAGCAGCGGGGCCAGTGTCCGGCGCTGCTGCTTCTGCTCCGATCCGGGGAAGGCGTACCGGGTGCTCTCAAAGATGCCGTACAGGGCGTAGTAGTCGGACAGCGGGACCGGATCGTACTTGTGGTCATGGCACCGCGCGCATCCCAGCGTCAGCCCCAGCACCGTCTGCCCGACGCCGTCAATGGTGTCCTGGATGGTAAGATGATGGTAGTTCTCGGAATCGAATCCGAAGCGCCGGGAGATGGCCAGAAAGCCGGTGGCGGTCACCCGCTCCGCATACCGCTCGCGCGGCCCCTCGCGCGCCAGGAGATCCCCGGCAACCTGTTCACGGACGAACTCGTCGTAGGGTTTGTCCGCATTGAAGGCCTCAATGACGTAGTTCCGGTACCGCCATGCCACCGGCACCGGATAGTCGGCGGTCTCGCC
>JAFLEG010000492.1 GCA_017302195.1 Verrucomicrobiota bacterium | reverse complement strand
CCGCCGATCTGGCGCCGGTGTCCATCGCCCCGGTCGTCGCCCGGCCCGGCGAGGCGGTAACCTTCTCCGCCATCATCCGGAACATCGGGTCGGCTGCCACCCTCCGGACGCAGACGGCCGCCACCTTCCAACTGCTTCCCCGCGCGGGCGGGGCGGCGGTGTTCAGCGGATGGGGGGTTCCCATGGCCAGCGTGGCGCCGGGCGCCGATCTGACCATCGCCGCGACCTACGGTGGCGCGGCAGGCAACGGCGTGTGGACCGCGGTTCGCGGGGAATACACGCTGCGCCTGCAGGTGGATGACGCCGACCGCGTGCCCGAATCGAGCTCGGCAAACAATGTCCTGAGAATCAACGTGGACGTGGTGGACAGCATTCCCACCGTGCCCGCGCCCCAGATCGCGGTCACCCCCCGCGGGGACGGCACCGCGACCTTCACCCTCCAGAATCCGCCGGCCGGCAGCGGACTGATTTACGACTGGAGCGTGATCGCCGCCCCCGCGGGCGCCAAGGCCGTCACCTTCGCCTCCCGGTCCCAGACCACCACCGCCGTGCACTTCCTCAGCGGGCGGTACCAGTACGGGGTGATCATCCGAAATTCACTCGGGGCCATCCTCGGCACGCAGGTGCTGAGCGATCCGGTGAACATCGCCATTACCGCGGACCTCAGGCCGGTCTCCTCGGCCACCGTTCGGGCCAAAACGGGCGAGCGGGTGGGGTTTGGTGCGGTGCTTCAAAACTTTGGCACCAGTGCCGGCCTATATGCGCAGACGGCGGCCACCTTTGAGCTGTTGCCGAAAGCCGGTGGCGCCCGGATCCCTGTCGGCTTCGGTGTCAAGGTGATCGCCCTGGGAGCCGGGGCCAGCGTCTCGGTGCCGGCCACCCACGGCGGCCCGCTGGGCACCGGACAATGGATCGCCGTCAAGGGGGAATACACCCTGCGGGTGATTGCCGATGACATTGACCGGATTCCCGAGTCGAACAACGGCAACAACATCTACACCGTGGATTTCAGCGTCACCGACTAGCCGGCCCGGGACCTCCGAATCCGCGATGGCGGGGCCGCGCCCCTTGCGGTCCCGCCGGGATTCTTCAGCATCGGCCGGGTGCCCCGTCCCCGTCCCATGCGCCGACACCTCCGGACTCTGGCCGCCGTCGTGATTGCCGTGCCCATGCTGGGCCTGGTGATTGTTCTGAACGGCTGGTTGATGGTCCGATCCAGCCGCGCACGGCTGGAGGGCTCCCTCCGACTGGCGGGACTTGGGGCGCCGGTCCAGATCGCCCGCGACAGGGAGGGAGTTCCAACCATTGAGGCGGCGTCGCCTCAGGACGCCTCCATCGCCCTGGGATTTCTTCACGCCCAGGAGCGGTTCTTCCAGATGGACCTCCTGCGGCGACGGGGTGCCGGGGATCTGGCGGCACTCATCGGGCCTGCAGCCGTTCCGGTGGACGAACGGACCCGGGCCCATGAAATCCGGCGTCGGACCGAGGAGGCGCTCCGGCGCCTCGATGCCGGGGAACGCCGCTGCCTGGAGGACTACGCCGCTGGGGTCAACGCGGGCCTCGCCGCCCTCCGAGTCCGGCCGCCCGAATATCTGCTCCTGCGTCAAGCCCCGCGCCCCTGGCAGCCGGTGGACTCGCTGGCGGTGATGGCGGCCATGGCCTTCACGCTCCAGGATGCCGACGGGCTGCAGGAAAGCATGCTGGGCGTCCTTCGGGACGCGTTGTCTCCGGCGGCATTCGCATTCGTCGTGCCGCGCGGCACTTCCTGGGATGCGGCCCTGGATGGGAGCACGGAAACGGCGCCAGGCCTGCCAACGGCGGACGACTTTACCGCGCCGGAGCCGGCGCCGCCGGAATCCGCAGCGCAGCCGGAGCCGCACAACCCGCAGGCATCGCCCAGGGAATCATTGCCCGGCAGCAACGCCTGGGCGGTCCACGGCAGCCGGACCGGCAGCGGCGCGGCGCTGGTCGCGGACGACATGCACCTGGACCTCGCTCTGCCGAACGTCTGGTACCGCGCCGTGATCCGTTGGGCGTCGCCGGACGGCGCACCGCGGCGGCTGGCGGGGGTCACCCTGCCGGGCAGCCCGCATCTGGTCACGGGAAGCAACGGGGAGATTGCCTGGGCATTTACCAACGCCCAGGTGGACGAGTCGGACGTGATCGAGATCGAGACGGATCCGGCGCGACCCGGACTGTACCGCACGCCCGGGGGCTGGATCCCCTTGGAGGTGCGCACCGAGGAGATTCCGGTGGCGGGTGCGGGCAGCCTGCGCGCCGCGTTCACCAACACCGTCTGGGGCCCGTTGGTGGATCACGGAATCCGCGACGGGCGCCTGCGCGCGGTGCGATGGATCTACCACGAACCGGAGGCCTGGCACCTCCGCAACACCGCCATCGCCGGACTGAGCGATGTGGAGACCACCTTGAAATGGGCGCCCGGAAACGCGATTCCGGTTCAGAACCTGGTGGTCGGGGACCGGGCGGGAAACATCGGGTGGACCCTGGTGGGTTCGCTGCCACGGCGCATCGGATTCGACGGCCGCCTGCCGTCCTCCTGGTCCGGGGGTTCGCGGCGCTGGGATGGGGTCAAGACCGCCTCGGAACATCCCTTCGTGCTCAATCCTCCGGAGGGAATTCTGTGGACCGCCAACCAGCGGGTGCATGGGGGTCCAGCCTATCGCGACGTCGGGGACGGTTTTCCCGACACCGGGGCGCGGGCCGGACAGATCCGCGACGACCTGCGCGCGCTCCGGGCCGCATCCCCGGCCGACATGCTCGGCATCCAGCTCGACGACCGGGCTCTCTTTTTTGACCGCTGGCAGCACCTGCTGCTCACCACGCTCGATCGGCCCGCCGGCACCCATGGCGCGGCCTTCGACGCCATCCGGCCGTTTGTCCGCGACTGGGGCGGCCGGGCCTCACCGGAGAGCGTGGGATTCCGTCTGGTGCTGGGGTTCCGCAGCCGGGTCGAGTCGCGGGTGATGGAGCCCATCCTGCAGCAATGCCGGTCGCGCTGCCCCGAAGTCTTCATCCCGGGATCCCAGTTCGAACAGCCGCTGTGGACACTGCTGCAGGAGCGTCCTGCGCATTTCTTGAACCGCCGCTACCCGTCCTGGGAAGCCCTCCTGGAATCTGCCGCGGCTGAAATTGCCGGTGCCGCGATCCAGTCACCGGGCGGCCCGGCCGCATTCACCTGGGGCCGCAGGCAGCCCTTCCAGATGCGGCATCCCATCAGCCAGGCGGTGCCGGCCCTGGGGCGCTGGCTGGATCTTCCCGTGGAGGAGCTCCCCGGCGCCCCCTTTGGAATGCCGCGGATTCAGGGCCGGAACTTCGGAGCCTCCGAACGCTTCGCCGTCTCGCCGGGCCGCGAAGCGGAAGGACTGTTCCACATGCCCGGGGGACAGAGCGGACATGTGCTCTCGCCCCACTACGCCGCCGGGCACACCGCGTGGGCACGGGGGGAACCCACCCCGTTTCTCCCGGGCCCAGCCCGGTACCGGCTGGTGCTGCATCCCTGAGGAACCGACGCCGTTGCCGCCTCCGGAATTGCCCGCCGGACCAGGGGATTCAGACTCGCCCCATCCCGGGCAGCCGGCATCCTGAGACCCATGCACTCGCGAACCCTGCCGATGCTCCTCTGCGGCGTGCTTGCCGCCAGCGCGGCGCCCTCCGCACCCGTCCCGCTTTGGAAGGGCCCGGCCCCTGGGGACACCCCACCGACCGGCGTTGAGAAGGATCTCAGCAAGCCCGGGGAAGGCCTCGTCGCCGGCCGGCCATTGATCCGGCTCGGCCATGTTTCGGAGCCCACCCTGCAGGTCTTTCGCCCTCCGGCGGATCACGACACCGGGGCCGCGGTGGTGGTCTGTCCCGGAGGTGCCTACCACATCCTGGCGCTGGATCTGGAAGGCACGGAGGTCTGTGAGTGGCTCAACTCCATCGGGGTGACCGGAGTGCTGCTCAAATACCGGGTTCCCCGCCGTGAGGGCCGCCCGCCCCATGAAGCGCCGCTTCAGGACGTGCAGCGCGCCCTCCACCTGACCCGCCATCACGCCGCAGACTGGGGACTCCGGCCGGACCGCATCGGCGTGCTGGGGTTCTCCGCCGGCGGCCACCTGGCCGCGCTCGCCAGCACCCGGTTTGACGCGGCCGCCTATCCCGCATCGGATGACGCCGATGCCGCCAGTTGCCGTCCGGATTTTGCGGTGCTGATCTACCCCGCCTATCTCACCGACAAGGAGCAG
>JAFLEG010000491.1 GCA_017302195.1 Verrucomicrobiota bacterium | reverse complement strand
GTGCTCCCTCTGGGGACCGCATGCGTCTCGCGTGCCGAATCCGGTGTCCCGCCGGATTCCTCGTCGTCTGACTCCTCTACCACACCTCACGCCCGTCCGACGCGTGACGAGGGAAATGGTTCATGAGGTCCCGGGCGCGACGCCCCGGGACGACACGCGGGAGGCGTGTGCTCCCGTTGGAGTGCGCATGCGCCCCCGAGCTCAATCCACCGTGTCCAACTGCGGACCGGCGCCTTCATCCTGCCTTCCCCCGCCCCGCCCGTGACTGCCGCACTGGCGCGTCTCGTGCGCCGCATTCGGCCGCAGCATGCGCTTCTGGCGCTCCCGGTCCCCGGCATTGCGCACCACGGGAATCGGCTTGCCGGTGTTGATGTCGAGTCCGGTGACGTACATCGCCGCCGAGCCGGTCATGGGCAGCGGGATGAAGTCCTGCACCTGCTGCAGGTTCCATCCCTCCCGCTTCAGGAACATCTCCACCGCGCCCATCTCCTTCTCGGTGCAGCCCGGAAAGCTGGAGATGAAGTAGGGCACGAGATACTGCTCCTTGCCCGCCTGTTCGCTCAGCTCGAAGAACTTCTCCATGAAGGCCGGGAAGTCGCCGGCCGGCTTGCGCATGCGGCGCAGCACTTCCGGATGCATGTGCTCGGGCGCGACCTTCATGTGGCCCGAAACGTGGTTCTGAACAAGCTCCCGGGTGTACTCGGGTGTGCGCAGGGCCACATCCATGCGGATGCCCGACTGCACAAACACATGCTTCACCCCCGGCTGCTCGCGGGCGCCACGCAGCAGGTCCAGTCCTGCCTGCTCGTTGAGCTCCAGTACCGGACAGATGCTCGGCCACAGGCAGCTAGGACGATGACACTTCTGGCATTCCTCGGAATGTCCGTTCCGGGCCGCAAACAGGTTGGCCGTCGGCCCGCCCAGATCGGAAATGGTGCCGCGGAAGGTGCCCGAGCCGGCGATCTTGCGGATCTCCTTCAGCACGGAGTCCACGCTGCGGCTGGACAGGAACTTGCCCTGATGGAATCCCAGCCCGCAGAACGTGCAGCCGCCCGGGCAGCCCCGCGAGACGATGATGGAGTCCTTGATGGTGGCGAAGCCCGGCACCGGTTCCGTGTAGCTGGGATGCGCCAGGCGCATGAACGGCAGTTCGTACAGGGCATCCAGCTCCGGGCCATCCACCGGATAGGCGGGCGGCTCCTGAAGCACCGCCCGGTTGCCGTGCATCTGCACCAGGCGACGGCCGCTGTACGGGGTCTGCTGGGCCTCCACGACCTTGGTCAACCGCATCAGGTGGGTCTTGTCGGCCTGCAGCTCCTCCCAGGAGGGCAGCACGATGCAGTCGCTGAAGTCGGCGGCCGCCGTGGCCTTGCTGCCGAGGAAGACCGCCGTGCCCCGGATTCCGTCAAAGTCGCGCCGGCCTGCCCGAAGCCGGTCCACAATCTCCCGCGTCGCACGCTCCCCCATGCCGTACACCAGCACGTCGGCCTTGGCCAGGGACAGGATGGACGGCTTGAGCTTGTCCTCCCAGTAATCGTACTGCGCGACCCGGCGCATGGACGCCTCCATGCCGCCCAGCACCACCGGCACCCCCGGAAACGCGCGGCGCGCCATCTGGGAATAGACCACGGCGGCGTGGTTCGGACGTTTCCCCGGCACGCCGCCGGCGCTGTACACGTCGTCCTTCCGCTTGTGGCGGGCGGCGGTGTAGTTCGACAACATTGAATCCAGGTTGCCCGCCGTGACCCCCACAAAGAGCCGGGGCGCGCCCATGCCCTGGATGGATTCGATCCGCGTCCAGTCGGGCTGGGCGATGATGCCCACCCGCAGGTCCATCGCTTCCAGGACGCGTCCGATCATGGCCGCTCCGAACGACGGATGATCCACGTAGGCGTCGCCGGTCAGGATCAGCACGTCCAACTCATCCCAGCCACGCGCCGCCATTTCCTCCCGGGACATGGGCAGGAACCCATTCGTCCTGGGTGTGGAAGTGAAAGAAATTGGCACAGCGTCCGGCATGCGACGTTAGGAAACGCTACACGCCGCCGATTGGCAACCGGCCGTTGGCCCGGCTTGGTGGGCCGGGTTTTGAACGAGCCGTACGCGCGACCGCGAATGATGTGGTGGCGACTCCACGCGTCCACGGCTCACCAGGAGGTTCGCCCCACCGGGGGTGATGTCTTCACTTCATCCCTCATCCTTCATCGTTCATCCTTTCCCTCAATCATCCACCGACTGCCCCACCAGCAGGCGGAACCGCCCTCCGGTATCATCGCTGCCCCCCTGGGTCTGTTTCATGAGCACCCCGATCAGTTGCTCCCGGGGATCGGCGAAATACTGGGTGTTGAAATACCCTCCCCAGTCGAAGGTCCCCGGACTGCCCTCGCCGCCGCGGGCCTGCCCCTTTTCGGTCACCACGCCAAAGGCCAGGCCGTAGTACTTGTCTCCCCCGCCCCACAGACTCTGGGCCACCTGCTCGCTCTGGATGGTCGTCACCGTGGTCCGGCTCAGGATGCGAACACCGTTCAGTTCACCCTCGTTCAGATACATCTGCAGGAACGTCGCATAGTCCCGGGCGGTGCTGCACAATCCGGCACCCCCGGAAAAGAAGGATCGGGCGCCGGTGATCGGGTAGTCGGGATCATAGAAGGTCACCGGATACCGCACCCAGGAGCCATTCTCCGGCTTTTGCACCGGGACCAGACGGGACGCCTTGTCCGCAGGCAGGTAGAATCCGGTGTCCTTCATCCCCAGCGGACGAAACAGCCGGGTCTCCAGAAACACATCGAACGGCATGCCCGAGATCACTTCAATGAAGCGCCCGAGCACGTCGAAACCTTCGCCGTAGGTGTACTTCTCGCCGGGGTGGTGGTGCAGGGGCAGAACCGCGAGCCGCCGCACGTTGTCCGCGATCGTCACCGGCTCGGTGGTGAAGAGATCCACAATGCCTGCCTTGGCGTAGATCGCCTTGAAGCGCGGATCACCGTCAATCACGCCGTAGCCGATCCCGGAGGTGTGGGTGAGCAGGTCGCGGATGGTGATCTCGCGCCGCGCGGGAATTCCGGTCCAGGAGGCATCTGCCTCATTGAAGGTGTCCAGCACCTTGGGGCTCTTGAACTCGGGGATGAACTTGGAGATGGGATCGTCCAGTCGAAACCTTCCCTCCTCCCACAGCATCATGACCGCCGTCGCCGTGATGGCCTTGGACTGCGAGGCGATGCGGAAGATGTCATCCGTCTTGAGCGCGCGACCTGCCGCCACGTCGGCCATCCCGAACGCCTTGTGATACACGATGCGCCCGCGCCGGGCGACCAGCGCCACCACGCCGGGAATGCGTCCGTCCTGAACCGCCTCCGCGCACAGCCCATCAATACGGGCCAGGCGCTCGGCCGACACACCCACCTCACGGGCCGGACCATTCCGCAGAGGCGGAGAATGGCGTATGGACTTCGTCTGAGCGGCCGCCGGCAGCGCGGAGCCGAGAACCGCCGCCGCGAGAACCGCCCGGACCGCGAGGCTGCAGCCCATTCGACGCAAGCATCCTGAACTAGCCGTGGAGAACATGCCCGCAGGCTACCGCCACGAAACGATCGGAGTGAAGATTGGAATGCGCCCCAGCAGGTCCGACCTCGAGATAGGAGACGAGGTCACAAGGCCCTGACTTCATCCCTCATCCTTCACCCCTCATCCTTCCGGATTCAGTCCCACGGATCCCAAATCAGTTCCGGATTGTCGGTGCGGCCGCGACGGCTGCGGAAATCCCAGTATGCGGCGCTGGGAAACCGCTCCGCGTGGCCGTCCAGCAGCAGGAAATGGCAGCCACGTCCGTGGAGATTGGTATGTGCGTTGTTCGGGCCCGCCACGGCGGCAAGGCGGCCGTTGTCGAACATCCAGGCGGTCTGTCCGGGCCGGCGCACATCAGCCAGCAGGGCCTGGAGCCCCGTCCCGGCGCCGTTGACGTGCTGGTTGAGGCAGTAGTGGAACAGGTTGTTGGTGTTGCTGCGGCGGGGATTGGCCGGACAGATCCACACCGAGCGGCCCAAGGGTACCGCAGGGTTGGTCCGCCAGGGCATGTCGTCGTAGGCCGGGATCCCCATCGTCCGGGGGAGGTCCACGTACCAGCCCTCCTCGGTGGACCGGCCGTTGGGCGTGCCGTCCTTGGGGAGCAGACCATTATTATCCGATGCAAACAGCAGGGTGGCCACGCCCCACTGCCGCAGGTTGCTCCGGCATGCCGTGCCCAGCG
>JAFLEG010000490.1 GCA_017302195.1 Verrucomicrobiota bacterium | reverse complement strand
GCACCGTCTTTGGCGGGATCGAAGCGGCGTTGTCCCTCCTTCCCGGGCGCATCGTGGCATCCTCCGCGAGCGAACGGTCGGCGGGGAGGCGATTCCTCTTCCTCCGGGGAATGGATCTGGTGAACAACAGCATTTCCGTGCCGGCCGACGTGATCGAAGCCCACATGCGGCGTCCCGGGAGGCGGCGGGTGAAGGTCGGCATGTGCGCGCGCGTCTCGCCGCAGAAGGATCCCATGTTCTTCGCCGAGGTGGTTCGGCGCATCGGCGGCGACATGGACTTCGAGTGGATCGGTGGCGGCGCCTTCCCGGAGGGCCTGCAGGCACTGGAGGCCGCCGGGTTGCGGGTCACGGGTGTGGTGGCGCGGGACGAAGCCCTGAGGCGGATCGCGGACCTGGACCTCTACATTCAGACCTCCGCCTGGGAGGGAATGCCCCTGGCGGTGCTGGAGGCCATGGCCATGGGAATTCCCAGCGTGGTGCGAAACGTCGTCGGCAATCGCGACCTCATTCATCCCGTCACTCCGGAGAATGTGATCCATACCCCGGAGGAAATGGTGGCCCGACTGCGGGAACTCGCCGCAGACGCCGGTTTGAGGGCGGTGACCGGGAAGCGTCTGCAGGATCACGTCGCCGCAGAGTTCTCCCCCGAAGCCCAGTGCCGGGCCTTCGAGCGCATCTACGGATTGCGGATGCCCCTGCCGCGATACCCCCGGGGAGGTGTCGAAGGATCCGGAAGCCAAAGCGCGTTGCCCCAGGGTTGATGCACGCATGAAACCCTTCAGCAGATCCTGCTGGAATGCCCTTGCGGCATGCGGAACCCATGCATTCCCGACCTGACTGAATCGTGACGCCTTGGTGGCCAAGCCGTATGGGCGACCGGGATCAAGGGGATTGAACCCGATAAAGCCGGATGCCGGACTCGCCGGAGGTGGTGTCGGTCAATGTCAGCCGGCTTGATTCCGGAATCGCGTTGGTCACGACTGGCTCCCACCGGGCACTGGCGTCCAAGCTGGGGCGCGACTCCAGGACGATCACCAGGGACACGGGCCCGTCCACGGACGTCGCAAACTGGCCCCCGCTGAATTGGGGATTCGAGGCCACCGGAACCCAATGAGCGGTGGGTGCCCAGCCGTACGAAGTCCCCCAGCCGGTCGTGCCGGGCAGGTAATACACCGTCGGAGCGGGATCCGTCGGGAAGAGGCGTTCCGCATTGGGGGCATTCCCGAGGAAGTAGGCTGACGCCAGATTGGTGGCCCCTGCGAAGGCGTCGAACCCGATCTGGGCGACCGCGTCCGGGACGGTGATGGCGGTCAGATTCACGCTGTTCGCAAAGGCGAGGGCTCCGATTTCAGAGAGACTTGCGGGAAGCAGCAGGTTCTCCAGAGCCGATATCGAAAAGGACTCCTGGCCAAGGATAACGACCCCGTCCGGAACGGTGTAGCTGCCCTGGCGGGCTGCCGGAAATTGGATCAGAGTTCGCAGGGGGCGGTCGAACAGCACTCCATCCACGCTCTGATACGAGGTATTCAACGGGCTGACGGTGATGGTTGCGAGCCGGGGACACGCGGCGAAGGCTCCGCTGCCGATGGATTCGACCAGGGACGGGATCGCGACACTGGCCAGTGCGGTGCCGGAAAAAGCAGCGGGTCCGATTTGGGCAATCGAGTCCGGCAGGGTGATCTGGGCAAGGGAGACGCAGCCAGAGAACACCCCCCACTCAATGGCGGTCAGGCCGGCTGGGAGCCGGACTGAAATGAGGGCCCGGCAGCCCCCAAAGGCACCGTCCCCAATGTGAAGCACCGAGTCTGGAATCTCGACCGCGTCGAGAGCGCTGCAGTCCGCGAACATCTCCCGTCCGATGGCGGTCTGGCCGGCGCCGAACCGAACGGTTCGCAGGCTGAGGCAGCGGGCGAAAACCGACATGCCGGGTGCCTCCAGACTGCCTGGCAGGGAGACTTCGGCCAGCGCGGTGCAGTCGGAGAAGGCCGCCAGACCCAGCGTCGTCAGTCCCTCGGGCAACACGAGGTTGGTCAGACCGATGCAGTCATGAAACGCCAGGGCTCCGATCTCGGTGACCCCTGCGGGAACGGTCATGCTGCCCAGCCGCACGCAGGAGCGAAAGGCATCCGCCGGGATTCGGGTCATTCCGGAGTTCAACTGGACTTCAGCCAACTGGGCGCAGCCCGCAAAGACCCGGTTGCCCAGCGCGGTGACTCCTGCGGGCATGGTCACACCGGTGAGGGCGGCGCAGCCGGTGAATGCCATGGGGGCGATCTCGCGGACGCCTTCGGGCACGGCGTAGATTCCTCCGACGCTCCCGGGAAACTGCTTCAGGATCTCCAGCGTCTTGTTGAAGAGGACTCCGTCCTGGCTGGCGTAGGCAGGATTGTTTGGATTGACCACGATGCCGGCCAGGCCGATGCACTCGGCGAGAATGCCGTCGTCAATGGTGACGACACCGGCGGGAATCGAGAGTTGGGGCAGACCGGTGCATCGCTGAAAGGCATTGGTTTCAATGCGCGTGACGGTGTCGGGAATCGTCACTCCGGTGACGGTCGTCCGCCCCAGGAAGGACCATCCGCCGATCGCCCGCACCGGCAGGCCATCCAGCGTGGACGGAATGGCCACGACGCCTCCGTCACCGGTGTAGCGGACGATGGTGACTCCACCGTCCTCGACCCGATAGTCAAACTGTGCCCGTGCCGGCAAGCAGATCACCAGGGTGAGCAGGGTGGAAAGCCAGCGCCGGGTGGTTCGGCGTCCGTGGTTTTCAGGCACTGGGTGGTGCATGGCGGATTTGAAAATGTGGTTTGCTGAGTGCCGCACCCCTAAGCATCCCCCATACCATTTGGAATACCGCGGCAGGCGGGCGAGGCCGACATCCAGATCCCGCCGTTGACCGGAGCCGTCCGCCCTTCATGAGCCTTGCTGCTCCCCCGCGGACCCGATGCCGGCATCGGGTCTGCCTCCCTCGCCGGACAACAACTCCTCTCCCGCGGGACGGGAGTTGCTTCAATCACCTTCGCCAGACGGCCGTTCGCAACACCCCGCACGCACGGTCGTCAGGAACCCGAACTCAGGGCTTCCAGACGATGCGTGCGACGGCGTCGTCGGGGGAGGCCTTGGTGGCGCCGCCGTGGGTGATGAAGTACAGGGCGCCGTCGGGACCGAGGCGCAGGGCGACGGGACCCGCCGCGCCGCCCTGCAGGAAGGCTTCGCTGGCTCCGGGCTTGCCCGAGGCCGCATCCACGGGCGCGCTTCGGACCGACTTCCGCGCGAAGTCGGCGTAGAACAACGCCCCATGATACTTGGCGGGGAAGCCGCCGCCCTTCGCCGGAGGCCGATACAGGAGCGCCCCGGTGCAGGAGGCGCCGGTGTTCCGCTTGTAGGCAAACCAGGGAGACACAAAACCCTCGATGCGGTTGGTGCGGGCGAGGGTCGACCAGCCGTCGCCAAACACCCGCGGCCAGCCGAAATTGGCGCCCGGCACGATGCGGTTCACCTCGTCGTAATCGTCGGCCAGATCCCCGCCGTTTTCGGCGGCCAGGATGATCCCGGTGGGTGCGTCCAGATCGAGCGACCACGGCTGCCGGTGGCCGACCGTGTAGATGGAGGGCAGGGCATCCGGGGTGGCGGCAAAGGGATTGTTCGTCGGCACCGAGCCATCGAACCCGATCCGCAGCACCTTCCCCCGCAGATCGCGCAGCGACTGGGCCTTGTTCTGGGGATCGTCGCAGTACTGCGCAAGCCGGGCATTCTGGTTGTTCTCCCCGGTGGACACGTACAGCAGACGCTCCTGCGGGTGCGCCAGCAGCGCCGCGCCAATGTGCTGGCCGGCCGGGTCCCCGATCCACTCCACCAGCGTCGTTTCGCTCGCCGGGTCCAGCGCTGCCGCCGACCCCTCGCCCGTCACCGTGAATCGTGAAACGCGGGCCCGGTACTGGGACGGTGCGTGGTTTGTCGCGTGGTACGACAGGAAGATCTGCGGCACCCGGGGAAACTCCGGATGCAGCGCGATGCCGTGCAGTCCGCGGTCCCCGCTGACCTCCGTGCCGACCCGGCCCACCCGGTGCGACGTGCGGGCCACGGTGTCCACCCGCCAGAGGTCGCCGGCGCGGCCGGTCACCCACGCCGACCCGTCGGGCGCGAACGCCAGGTCCAGCGGTTCGCTGACGGCGTCCGGACCGGCGATCATCTCCACCGCGAATCCCGGCGGAAGATGCACCTCGGCACCGGCGGCGGCCAACGAGA
>JAFLEG010000489.1 GCA_017302195.1 Verrucomicrobiota bacterium | reverse complement strand
TCCTTCATCATCTTCGGGGTGTTCGGCTCCATCGTGCTCGTGTTCTGGTACGGGGCGCGATTGATGCAGGGCGGGGCGATGACGTTTGGCGAACTGACCCGGTTCATCCTGTACACCACCTTTGTCGGCGGCTCGGTGGCTTCCTTTGCCGAGGTGTTCACCCAGGTGCAGAAGACCCTGGGAGCAACCGAGCGGGTGCGGGAGCTGCTGGACGAGCCGACCGAGATCGGTGTGCTGGAGTCGCCGTCCGGACCGCCCGCGCCACGGCTGCGCGGCGAGGTGCGCTTCGAGGGAGTCGAGTTCCGGTATCCGTCGCGCCCCGATGTCCTCGCCCTGCGCGGCATCTCCCTGCATGCCGCGGCCGGGGAGAAGATCGCCCTGGTCGGCCCCAGCGGCGCTGGGAAATCCACGCTGGTCTCGCTGTTGCTCCGCCTCTATGAGCCCACTGCGGGACGCCTGTATCTGGACGGACGCCCGGCAGCCGATGTGCCGCTGTCCGAGGTTCGCAGCCATCTCGCCATGGTGCCGCAGGAGGTGCTGCTGTTTGGAGGCTCCATTGAGGAGAACATCCGCTATGGCCGTCCCGACGCCTCCCCGGACGCGGTGCGGCTCGCGGCCCGCCGGGCGGCCTGCCATGAGTTCATCGAGCGGTTTCCCGAGGGCTATGCCACCCGCGTGGGCGACCGGGGGGTCAAGCTGTCCGGAGGCCAGCGGCAGCGCATCGCCATTGCCCGGGCCCTGCTCAAGGATCCGGCCATCCTGATCCTGGACGAGGCGACCAGCTCGCTGGACTCGGACAGCGAGCGGCTGGTGCAGCAGGCGTTGTCCGAGCTGCTGGCCCACCGCACCGCCTTTGTCATCGCCCACCGCCTGTCCACCATCCGGCAGGTGGACCGCATCTATGTCCTGGAGGACGGCGCCATCACCGAATCCGGATCCCACGACGCCCTGATGGCCCGACCAGACGGCACCTATCGCCGTCTCGCCGAGCTGCAGTTCCAGTCCGCGGAGACCGCGGTTGCATCGAGCGCGGCCTGAGGCTGCGTTCCCCGGAAGATCGGGCGCACGGATACGGCTCAGCGGCCAATCCCTCCCGCCCATCCACTACTGCGGGACGATCTGGAAGTACTCGCCGGCTGCCGCAAAGGGAATCACGGCTGGCGACACTGCGCCGGTGTCGCCCCAGACAGCGGGATTCAGTGCGGTGCTCTTCTGGAGCTTGAATCCCGCCGGCCAGCTCAGGGTCATCGAAGGGGAGCCCGGTTCGACCGGGGCGACCACCAGCACGGGCGGTCCGTCGGGAATCACGCGGGTGGCGACCAGTTGACCCGACAGTGACAGGGAGGAGTCCCCGGGGGTCAGCAGCTCGAACAGGTAGGTGGCATCCAGTTGAAGGGTCAGGGTCTGGAGGGCTCCCGCGGTGATCAGGGAGGATGCGCCGGCCACCTTGTTGGTCGCCAGCCCGGCCAGAATCCGCCCTTCCCGGAGGTTGATCAGCCCCGAAGTGCGGTAATCAAGCGTCGGGTTGTTGGTCTCCACGAACTGGAACAGGACGCCTTCGGCATCGAAGGATCCCCCCGACAGCGCCAGCGGCGGACTCAGCACATCGAAGGAAAGACGCCGGGTGGCGGCGATGGCGTTGACCACGAAGAAGCCGCTGCCGATCGTGGCCTTGCCCCCGTAGCTGGCGGGTGCCGAGCCGTTGGCGCCGTCCGGACCGGGCTCCCAGGAATTGATCTCCTCGGGAATGACCCGGCTGCCGCCCGGAAACAGGACCTCGGTGGCGGTGGCGTCCACAACCACGGTTCCCTGGAAGCGGGTGGTGAGGCCGCCGGGTCCCTGCGGCTCCAGTTTGGCCCCGGCTGCCTGGCCTGACAGCGTGACGACCGTTTGATCCGGGTCCACGACGAACGACAGCAGTTCCGCACGGGCGGCCACCGAGAGCACCAACGCCGACAGGAGGAGGAGGCAGGAGTTCCGTTTCATACGCGTCAAAAGGTTAACGGGTTCCCGGCCGGATGTCTCACACGGTTTCCGCTCAGGCCGCCGCCGCTTCGGGGCGCCGGCGGATCAGCGGCGGTCCCTCGCCCCGGACCGCCGCCGCGTTCAGGGTGACTCCGGCCACATCGGAGGTGGTCGGGATCTCAAACATCAGGTCGCGCATCAGCCGCTCCATCAGGCTGCGCAGCGCGCGGGCGCCGGTGCCCTTCTTGATCGCCTCCTCGGCCAGCGCCCGGCAGGCGTCGGGGGTCACCTCCAGTTCGACGCCGTCCAGCGCCATGAGCCGGGTGAACTGCTTTACCAGCGCGTTCTTCGGCTCGACCAGGATCCGCACCAGGTCGTCCTCGGTGAGTTCCTCCAGCACGCTGACCGCCGGCAGGCGTCCGATGAATTCGGGGATGAACCCGAACGAGAGCAGGTCCTCGGGCTCCACCCGCCGCAGCAGCCCGCCCCGGGAGTCGTGGGTCGCCCCGGGCGCGGATTCCGCCGGGTTGAACCCGATGATCCGGCGTCCCAGGCGCCGCTGCACGATGCGGTCGAGTCCGACGAAGGCGCCGCCGCAGATGAAGAGGATGTGGGTGGTGTCAATCCGGATGTATTCCTGCTGCGGATGCTTGCGCCCGCCCTGGGGCGGCACGTTGCACACGGTCCCCTCCAGCAGCTTGAGCAATCCCTGCTGGACCCCCTCGCCGCTGACGTCCCGGGTGATGGAGACGTTCTCGGTCTTGCGGGCCAGCTTATCAATCTCGTCCACGTACACGATGCCCATCTGGGCGCGCTTCACGTCGTAGTCCGCGTTCTGCAGCAGCCGCAGGATGATGGTCTCCACGTCCTCGCCCACGTAGCCCGCCTCGGTCAGCGAGGTGGCATCGGCAATGGCGAACGGCACGTCAATGAGCCGGGCGATGACTTCGGCGGCCAGCGTCTTGCCGCAGCCGGTCGGCCCGATCAGCAGCACGTTGCTCTTCTGCAGCTCGACCTCGTCCGCGGACGCCGGGTCGGGCGGATTGAGGATGCGCTTGTAGTGGTTGTACACCGCGACGCTCAGGGTGCGCTTGGTGTCCTCCTGCCCGATGAGGTGGCGGTCCAACTGCCGCTTGAGTTCAGCGGGCTTGGGCACGTTCAACCGGCGGACATCGCGCTGCGAATCGTCTCGGAACTCCTTGGACAGGACATTCTGGCAGACGCCCACGCAGGCGTCGCAGATGTACACTCCCGGGCCCGCGATGAGCTTCTTCACCTCCGAGCGGCTCTTGCCGCAGAAGCTGCACATCGTGATCTGGTGGGCGCGGGCCATGGGCGGGGCGGGTTACTTGGAGTCGGCGGCGACCAGCGCGGGCACCTGGCGGCGGGAGGCGACCACCTCGTCCACCAGCCCGAAGGCCCGGGCCTCCTCGGCCGTCATGAAATTGTCGCGGTCGCAGGCCTTCTCCACCATCGGGTAGGGCTGGCCGGTGTGATGGCTGAGGATCTCGTTGAGCCGCGTCTTGAGCCGGAGCATGTGCTTCACCCGGATCTCCACGTCGCTCGCCTGGCCCTCGGCGCCGCCCAGGACCTGATGGATCATGATGTCGGCGTTGGGCAGCGCGAACCGCTTGCCCTTGGTGCCCGCGCAGGCCAGCACCGCCCCCATGCTCGCCGCCATGCCGACGACGTACGTGTTCACGTCGCAGGTGAGCCACTGCATGGTGTCGTAGATGGCAAGACCGGCGGTGACCGAGCCCCCGGGGGAGTTGATGTAGAAATGGATGTCCTTCTTCGGGTCCGACATCTGGAGGAACAGGAACTGGGCGACGATGACGTTGGACACCATGTCATCCACCGGCGTGCCCAGGAAAACGATGCGGTCCTTGAGCAGCCGGCTGTAGAGGTCGTAACCGCGCTCGGAGCGGCCTTCCTGCTCGATGACGTAGGGGATGCTGAAGTTGCGTGGCGACTCTGTTTTCAAAGCCCGGCCAGCCTACGGGGCACGCCGGACACCGTCAAGAAACCGGCCGGAATGCGCAGGCTTTCGCCGTCGGCCCCTGGAATGCAGTGGCGGCTTGCCATGCCGTAGCCGGACGAAGGCAGGAGTGCTGCGCAGACGCCGCTTTGCCGCGGCGCGGGGGGCAAACCGGGCCAGCATTCTTCTCCACGCGCTCTGGTCGCGGCCGACGCCAAAGCGGTGTCGAGCCACCGCAGTCCAAGGGGGGTCTCCCCCCCGGAATGGGGCATTCGGACCGGCTTGGATTCCGCTTCCCGAGTGACAGAATCGC
>JAFLEG010000049.1:6745-12514 GCA_017302195.1 Verrucomicrobiota bacterium | reverse complement strand
CAGGAGGGACGCGTCCTGGTGCTGCCACCCCCGCCGCTGCGCGGGCTGGGGAACGCCGGCGGCTTCAAGCTGCAGGTGCAGGACCTGAACAACGCGGGCCTCGCCTCGCTGGACGGCGCTGCCCGCGCCCTGGTGGATGCGGCCCAGCGCGATCCCCAATTGATCTCCGTGCTGAATGGGTTTCGTCCCAATGTCCCGCAGTACCGCGTCCAGATTGACCGGCAGAAGGCCAAGAGCATGGGGGTGAGCATGGCCGATATCGGCGAGACGCTGCAGACCTACATGGGCTCGGTCTATGTCAACGACTTCAACCGGTTTGGCCGCACCTGGCAGGTGTACGCCCAGGCCGAGGCCGGTTATCGGATCCATCCCGAGGCGGTGACACAGCTCAAGACCCGCAATCAGCGGGGCGAGATGGTGCCGCTGGGCGCCCTGGCGCGTGTGGAACGGACCGGCGGGGCCGACCGGTTGCAGCGATACAACCTCTTCTACTCGGCGGACGTTAGCGGCAGCACCCTGCCGGGGGTCAGTTCCGGCCAGATGATCCGGCGGATCGAGCGTCTCGCCCGGGAACATCTGCCGCCGGGCTTTGGCATTGAATGGACCGATCTGACCTACCAGCAGATCCTCGCCGGCAACACCATCCTCTACATCTTCCCGCTTTGCGTGGTGTTCGCCTTCCTGGTGCTCGCGGCGCAGTACGAGAGCTGGAGCCTTCCGCTGGCGGTCATCCTGATCGTGCCGATGTGCCTGCTGAGCGCCATCGGCGGCGTGTGGCTGATGGGGGGCGACAACAACATCTTCACCCAGATCGGACTCGTGGTGCTGGTGGGGCTGTCGGTCAAGAACGCGATCCTCATCGTCGAGTTCGCCAGGCAGCGGGAGGATGCCGGTCGGAGCCGCTGGGACGCCGCCATCGAGGCCAGCCGCCTGCGCCTGCGTCCCATCCTCATGACCAGCCTGGCCTTCATCCTGGGCGTGGTGCCGCTGCTGCGCGCCAGCGGGGCCGGCGCGGAGATGCGTCAGGCCCTGGGCACGGCGGTGTTCTTCGGCATGCTCGGCGTCACCGCCTTCGGCCTGATGCTGACGCCGGTCTTCTACCTGGTGATTCGCGCTGCTACCGGATCCAGGACCCTTCCAGGGCACTCTGCACCGCGGCCTCCAGGGACAGGCAGCGGCCCCGTTGCCATTCCTCATTGAAGCGATCGGCGGCGACCTGTGTCCGGAGGCCCCCCAGCGCGCGATCGTACGCCGCCTGTTCCACGCGCGAAAACGACTGGGCCAGTCGTTCCCGCTGCGTCGAGGCGGCGCCGTAAAGCAGCACCGACCGTTCGGGTTCTCCCTGGCCCGCCCGCAGATCGCCGATGGCCTCCAGGACCTGGGGAACCGCCCATTTGTTTCCCAGGTCGCGGGCCATGGTGAGCGCCTGCTGGAGGTGGTCCTGCGCGGCGGCGATGTCTCCCAGCGCAAGACAGACCCGACCCAGCCCGGCGCGCAGCAGGCCGACGACCCACAGGTCGTCCAGGGACTGAAACGTGCGCAACGCCGCCTCCTTCAGCGGCCGGGCCGCGGAAAAATCCCCGGCGTCCGCGGCCAGGCTGCCGCGGCCGTTGCTCACCAGGGCCAGCAGCCGGTCCGAGCGCAGCGCCTCCCCCGCCTGCTGCGCCCGTTCGAAATGGGCGTAGGCCTCGGCGGTGTGGCCCTCGTTGCGTTCCACGAACCCGAGAAAGGCCTCGGCGTATCCGGCCTCAGAATCGAGTCCGCACTTCTGGCACAGCCGCTGCGCCTCCCGATAATGGCGCCGGGCGTCGGGATCGCGATCCTGGCACCAGGCCAGCCGCCCGGCCCCCAGAATGGCCCGGGCCCGGACTGCGGTTTCCTCGGCCGGCGCTGCCTGGAGCAGCGGCAGCAGGTGTTCGTACCCCTCCACGAAGTAGTTTCGGACCTCCCAATAGCGGATCACCGCACCGGCCAGCGCCAGTCCGGAGCCGATGGTTTCCGGATTCTCGAGACTGAAGCGCAGCGCGTGGTTCAGGTTGTGGTGTTCCACATCCAGCCGGTCGAGCCACTCCTTCTGGCGGCCGCCGTACAGCTCCGGTTCAATCCGTACGGCGAAGCGGACGAAATACTCCAGGTGGCGGCGGCGGAAGCGGTCGGTCTCCCCGTGCCGGCCGAGCTGTTCATCGGCGAAGCTCCAGATGGATTCCAGCAGGGTGTAGCGCGGCTCCCCCGCGGCTCCCCGTTCCACGGTCAGCAGCGACTTGTCCGCGAGCGACGACAGCAGATCGAAGATCTCCCCGCGCTCCAGGCCGTCGCCGGAACACACGTCCTCAGCCATTTCCAGGGTGCGCCCGGCCACGAACACCGTCAGCCGCCGCAGGAGCATCCGCTCCGGCGGCGTGAGCAGGTCGTGGCTCCACTCGATCAGCGCGCCCAGGGTCTGCTGACGGGGCAGGGCGGTCCGGTTGCCTCCGGTCAGGAAGCGGAACCGGTCATCGAGACGTTCCAGAATCTGGCCCAGAGGAAGCTGCTTCGCCCGCGCGGCCGCCAGTTCGATCGCCAGGGGGATGCCATCCAGACGCCAGCAGATCTCCGCCAGTTCGCGGGCGTTGTCCGGCGTGAGGGCAAATCCCGGCCGGACCGCCGCGGCTCGGTCCACGAAGAGCTGGACCGACTCCAGTTGCGCCACATCCGCGAACTCCAGCGCGGTGACCTCCCGGTCAAACTCGGCCGAGGTCAGGGCCGGGACGGGCCAGAGCGATTCGCCGGCAATGTTCAGGGGTTCCCGGCTGCTGGCCAGGATCCGGACCTGCGGGCATCGCGTCAGCAGCGTGGAGGCGAGGCGCGCCACGGCGGCAATCAGGTGCTCGCAGTTGTCGAGCACCAGCAGGAGATGCCGGTGCCGCAGCGCGTCGAGCACCGTGTCGAGGGTGGAACGTCCGGCCTCGGTCCGGATCTCCAGGGCATCGGCCACGGCTTCCGGCACCCGCGCGGGATCCGTCACGGTCGCCAGTTCCACCAGCCAGACTCCGTGGGGCAGGGTGTCGAGGACCTCGGCGGCCACCTGCAGGGACAGGCGGGTTTTTCCGGTGCCGCCCGGCCCCGTCAGGGTCACCGCCCGCGAGAGCCCCAGGAGGCGCCGGACCTCGGCCATTTCCCGGGCGCGCCCGATGAAGGTGGTGACCTGTGCCGGCAGGTTGTTGGGCAGCACCTCCAGGGACCGCAGCGGGGGAAACTCCGCCGGCAGGTCGCGCGCCACCACCTGGAAGATGCGTTCGGGTCGGCTGAGGTCCTTGAGACGCCGTTCCCCGAGGTCGCGGAGGGAGATGTCCGGCGGCAGGAGTGCCCGGGTACGATCAGCCGCGGTGGAGGACAGCAGGGTCTGGCCGCCGTGGGCGGTGGACAGCAGCCGCGCCACCCGGTTGAGCGTCGGCCCAAAGTAGTCGTTGTCGCGCTGTTCCGCCTCGCCGACGTGCAGCGCCATCCGGACCCGCAGCGGTCCGGTCTCCTCCCAGGCGGCCGCAGCCAGATGCCGCTGGGCCAGCGTGGCGGAGAGCAGGGCGTCCAGCGTGTTCTCGAAGGCGACGCAGAAGGCGTCGCCCATGGTCTTGAACACGTGGCCGCGGTGCTCGACGAACACGGCGCGCATCAGGGCGTCATGCTGCGCCAGGGCGCGCCCCATGGCCTGCGGATGCGTCTCCCACAGGATGGAACTCCGCTCGATGTCGGTGAACAGGAAGGTGACGAACTGGGCCGAGGATGACATGGCTGAGGAGGGCGCGTTGCCGCGGTCGGGTGACCGGTTGCCTGCGTCTGACCAACGCACCATTTCGGGCCGGGAGTCTCGACGATGCCGCCCACACCGCCAGCCGATTATGGGGTCCGCCGCCGCGCGGTGCCTCCAGGGGTTGCCGGCGGCATGGGGGTGTTTGCTCCTGGAGTGGCCTCACACCAAGGCACGAAGGGCGCACAGGAAACCGAGCCAGGGCCAGGGCGACCCCAGCGGTGACTCCGGGTTTGAGCGGTGCCCCTTTCGAAATCGGAGAGTGATCTCCACACCGGAGGGCTCGCTCCTTGGTGTCCTGCGTGTGAGGCCCTCTCTCACTTTTGACGTCCCAAACCGGCATCGCCACCGAGAACCCAGGGATGCGCCGTCCGCCGCGCACCGACGCCTACCGGACCGGTGCTGCAGGGGCAGCCATGTGGATGAGAATGGGCTTGGTTGGGTCGCCGACCTCCAGGGAGAGGGTCTGGTGCCCGCTGCGCCGGTGGCCGATTTCGAGGGTGTAGCGTCCGGGAGGGAGTGCGGGGAGGGTGAACCGGCCCGAGGGATCGGTGACCGCGAACCACGGATGGTCGAAGACCGCAATGCGTGCGTGCAGCCAGAGCGCCACGTTGTCGGTGATCCGGACCTGCAGGTCCGGCTGGGGGAAGCGCTTTTCGAAGGTGGTATTGCCGGTGATCGCCCGGTTCCAGCTCTGGGATGGTGCGGCCTTGGAGGCTGCCGAAAGATTGAGCATGGTCTGACCGGTGACCTGGAACAGGACGGGTTGGTTGGTGGCGACCGCCACCAGGCTCGGATGGCAGAAGGTGTTGGAGATCACCAGGGGGACCGGACGGGTGGGCAGCGGAGGCCGCCCGGCCGGCGGATCAGCGATGTACACCAGCACCTCTCCCAACCCGCCGGCCGGGTCCACCGCGTACGGCTGCACGAGGACTTCCCGGGCTTCCGGACCTGCAATGCCCGGCGGGATGGTGAGCCGGCGCGGCGCAGGCACCGGACCCTCAAACACCACCCGTCCCTGGATGGTGTATTGCGGGGAGGAGGTCAGGGGGTGGGGGCGAGAGTGGCAGCCGGCGCAGGCCAGCACCGCCAGGAAGACAACCCATCGAAGCCATCCAGTCTTCATGCGCAGCGATGCTGAACCATTTTTCGGGCAGGGCTCCGGCCGGGAGCGAAATAAAAATCGCTGAAAGGGATCAGAGCGTCGGGGTTGTGCCGTGGCTTGCCCAGCCGAAGCTGGCTCCGCCAGCGAAGGCTGGTGGCTGGGGCCGGAATTGGTCAGCGATACCGCAATTTCGATTGGAAATCTTCGCGAAAATCGCTGCGATTCAAGCAAATTCGAACCAGCACCGCCACTGCTCGAACTGACTCATTTGGTGTCCGTTTTGGTGTCCAAGTACCCCTTGGATGTATCCGTCTGGGGAAGTGCCGCAGGCGGCGGCGGGGAAGTGGGTAGAGTGGCGGTGACGTTCATTGAAACGGGTGGGCGGCGATGGCGGGTGCGGACAAACGCCGTGGAACGTGAGGGATGGATACGGCACCGAAGCACTGGTCAGTCCAAGGGGCGTTTGCCGAAGAGCACGGACTGGTGCTGTCGACGCTGCGCTGACAGTTACGACGGGATCCAAGCCCGGAAGCATCCCCGCGGTGGATCGAACTTGGGGTCGGTACCGCGCAGCGACCGACCGAGGATTGGCAGGTTGAGGTCTGCTTTGATGGGCGACAGCGACGCGTGCGATTCCGCGGCGGGATGGCCGCGTGAAGGAGCAGCTGCCTTGATCTCGCTGACGGCGGCGACACGTGAGATCGTTGCCCTGGATGCGGCGAAATTGCGGAAGTCTTGCAGCGGGCTGCAGTGCTGCGTGCAGCAGCAGCTCCGGGAGGCTCGCAATGAACTGGCTGCGGTGCAGGCCAGCGCTGCAGCTGGGCACGCTGCGGTGCAGCAGCAGGAGCAACAAGCAGCTGAGCAACTCGATGCTTTGCGA
>JAFLEG010000049.1:5913-6735 GCA_017302195.1 Verrucomicrobiota bacterium | reverse complement strand
GAGGACCCGTTACCCGTCTTCGCCGCCCACCGGGTCTGGCTCTGCCGCTTGCTCGCCTTCCGGCACTCGGGCGCGGCGCAGTAGCTCTGTCGCACCCGGTGGCGCGGTTCGGAAACGAAGAAGGCGTTGCAATGCAGGAACTTAGATAATTACATCGAACCGGCCACAGACCGGGAGAAGACGCCCCACCCGCCCGAAACCCAACCCGCACCTGACCCCGAACACAACCCGTCCGAAAGAACCGAAGAAGGAAGAAAAGGCTTCGCCGAAGCCGAATGCGTAGCGCCAACTGGCCGGAGTTCATCGCCACCGTGGTGCAGCAGTGGCTGAAGGACAACGCGGTGAAGACCCTGTACATCTAACCGGGAAGTCCCTGGCAGAACGGCTTTGTGGAGAGCTTCCACGGACGCTTCCGGGAGGAGTGCGTGAACCGGGGGCAATTGCACACACTCACCGAGGCCCGGGTGTACATTGGAGAGTATCGGAGGGAGTACAACCAGAACCGTCCCCATAGCCGGCTGGGTTACCTGAGCCCGATGGCGTACGCACAGACCCTTTGTCCATACCCGGTTCCGGTCGGGTTCCGCCCTCCCTCAACCGGGGCTGGACAATCTGCACCCAACCCACAACCATCAACAAGTGCCCAGAACTCTCACTTCACCTGAAGAAGCATTTTGTGCGCTCCGGTCAGCCCGAGCTGGGCAATTCGTAAGCTTTTCCCCATTCCGGCGTTTCACGCCGAACCGAAACACTCCCACCACACCTCCTCTCTATGAATCTCGTCGTCATCTTCATCTGCCTGCTCTCAACTGCGGTTCCTAT
>JAFLEG010000049.1:0-5891 GCA_017302195.1 Verrucomicrobiota bacterium | reverse complement strand
GCCGATACGTTTTCAATTCTGTCCCTCGGAACGCGCGCCGATGCCGACACCTGGCAAGCCGGTGCCGCTGGCCTAGGCCTGCAAGCCGGAAAAATCATCAAAAAACCAAATCCGTCGCTGGCCGATCTGAAGGCGTTCTTCAGCCGCAGCGATGATTGGCTGTTCATCGCCGGCCACTTCACCGACCATCTCTATAACCATGCGAAGACTATCAAAATCTGGTTCAAAAAGGACAGCGTCGTAATCGAGCACCCAGACGGGAATGCGACTCTCGCGCGCGGTGGCGACTTCAAGCAGCACGTGAAGGCCGCGGTACTTTTCTGGGGAGGCTGCAACGTCCACTCCGACGTCGCGCGCGTTGAGGCACACCGTGCATTATTCCAGAAATCAACCGTTATGGTCGGCTGGCTCGCGATCACGGGGTGGGAAATCGTCGACGTCAACTGCGGCGGGAAGGGCAGCGGCACCAACAAACAAACCACCAACTTTTTCTCCCTAATGGCGGGTTCCAGCACAGCCTCCCTTGCGCGAACGAATTGGCTCAGCTCGGCGGACAAGATTGCATGGGGGCAGGACTCTGCCGGTAACGCCTATCGTCCGAGATTCAGTGTTGTGGACGAAACGGGGCAGGAGTGGCTTTTGATGGGCAACGTAACGACAGACAAAGGCCAGACGAAAGGGCGTAAATTCAACTGATGAAATCCGCTCTTTGCAAGGGCAAACGCGAGCCCGTCAGCGGTGGAGTGAAAATCGATGGGAATCACCGGCTCTAGAAATAGCATCAGCAGAATCTTCGAAGGCCTTTCCAACGCCAGTGCACACGGGACATCCTTGCGCTTTGTGTTGCAGCTCAGGTTACCGAGTAAGAGCCTGTTTTAAAAGTCATGAAGATGGGTCATTTGGCCAGACGGCAGAGCTGAATTCCTATCATTGCCAGATAGACAAAGCCCTCGGCGCTGGAATCGGTGGCTTCGTAGGCGCGAACCAGACGGCGGTGGGGCATGAGGCAGCCGAAGGCTCTCTCCAGGACCCAGCGGCGGTGGAGCACCTTGCACTCTCGAACGTCTTCCGAGCGCTTGACCAACTCGATCTCCAGTTTGGACGGAGAGTCTTGACTCAGTTGGCAAAGAGATTCTCGGTGTATCCGCCATCGACCCAAATGAGCCGCAACCAAGCGAGCCAAGGCCGGCCCGGCGTAACCCACCTCCTCCAAGGTTGCGTTCTCTTCCGCTGGGCGACCAAAACATACTTTGGAACTGACCCTCACCCACAACTCGGAATGTACTGGACAGGCCCTGATTATGCACAAATAGCTGGTAATCTTGCATGCGGCCACGCATCATCCTTCAGCGAAGCGTTTAGAAACCCAATTCTCGAAGCTGATGAAAGCCGCCGACTTGCACCTTCAGAGCCTGACCACCAATACTGCTACCACATTGCGACTTTTCGACAATGCGGGCCGCATCATGGAGCTTTCGGCTCAGGCAGACGGAGCTGGGTTTAATGTTGATGCCGGTGGAGCGGCGTTTGGAGAATTCCGTTACCTCGAAATGGCCGGAATAGAATCCCGCGACAACACGCCCATCACGATTCAAGTCGCGGGTCTTGAGTTGCTCTGGCAGATCACCAGCAGCGGAGACGGCTCAGCGCTTCCTCGACGAAGAGCGGTTAATCGCCCTATCCCGGTGGACGTCAGCGATACCGGAGATCCTTCGCCCAATCCCAAGCTTGTTAAGAATCGGAAAAATCGGCTGCACCTTTGGATCAAAACGCCCAATTTTCTGCTGCCGCTGCACATCCGTGCGAACGATCGGAACCATAACCAAGACGGTCATTTTTCCTGGGTGGGAATGACGATTTGGGCGACCTCGGGAGGATTGTATCTGGGACGCCTTAGCCTGGCAGCCGGGAATGACACTAAAGATCTCCTCTGGTTCAAAGAAGTGAAAGGATGGCGAGAATTCCTACTGCGACGTCCGCTCAATCTGCGAGATCCCCTTACCTTCAAGACGCGTCCGTCCTCTGCGGCAATTGGATTCGTGCAGCCGCGTTTTCGCCTGGAAGCGGCGTGCGAAACTATCCTCGGTCTCGGTCCGTTGGACGGTTTGCGCGCAGTTAAGTACGACGATGGCCGTGAGTTTTATGCTCGTTGGGTCGAGACTAGCTCAGTTTATCGCTTGGAATTCAGCAGGGCGTTTGTCACTACCGACTCGACCAGGGTGGTCGGCGCGGAACCGGGTGTGATCGTGCGGCTCTTTCAAACCGGTACCGCGCCGAAGAGCACAGCACTGATGCAACCTTGGAATTTGCAGGCGAAAATTGATGGCGCCGAACCGGTCCGCGGTTGGTGGAATCATTTAATTTTCGGGGGTAATCCTGTGGGGATCGAACGCAGCTTCGCTTTTGAGCTTGCAACGGTAAAAGGGGACAAAGGTGCGCCGGAATCGTTTGAGTTTGACCTTATCCCCGAACAGGAACGTGCGACAAATGCATGGTCTTTTTCCGTTCGACCTCATTTAAAAGCATGGGAGGAATACCGCCGACTACTGCTTCGATTTCCCTTCCTACGCGATAGTGATGGAAAGCAATTGGAAGTCATTGCTCTAGTCAAATGCGAGATAAAACGGAGGGACGGCCAGGAGGAGGGCGTGACCCTGCGTGTCAAACCATCGACGACCGACGCACCGGCCGCAGTTACTCGGGTCGTTCGGTTTGGATCTCTGGACATTCTCTTTGGAGGAGCAATACCGGCAAACGGGACCAATGATACCGGGAGTGACGAATTCAACGTCCATGTCCTCGTTGGAAGCCAACCGCAGGCTCCGGGTGCGGGGGTAATTGCCAACTGGCATGTGCGAAGTTTCCAAATCGGTGGGGCAGAGGTTTCGACGGACCCACGCTCCCTGCCGTTGGAGAGTCAGATGAGGTTGCCAGTCTTCTCCGCCTATCCAGGAGGCGTTGAGACGTCGGATCGAGCCAACGAATTGCAATCGTCGCGAGCTGGATTGATCCTAAGGTTAGATCCGCCAAAGCCCAAGCTGACGGAGCCACTACTTTGGCTTGTTATCGCCGAGAGAAAGGACTCCAGCGGCGCCAGCGGTCTTGAAATTCGCATTCACCGCCGCCAAGCGGCGGCTCTTTCGCCACTTTCCGCGGGCCAGCGAGAAAAATTATTTTATTTTTCGTGGCGTCCCTTTCTGGCAGCTCTAATTCGGGCCAATCGCCTTGAGGAATTCGATTTGCAACGCGGCGCTGGTGAACTGGCCTACTGGAGCTCGCAGGGAATTTTTGAGGGCTGGCAGGGCCGGGCCGCGGCGGAAACGGCCGAATTGGTTTTTCCACCCCAAGCCATGGGTGAAGAAATGGAGCGCCTCAATGGAGGCGGAACAGAGGGGGACATCAACGAAGGCGAACTCGTGGACTTTCGACTATCTCCACCTACGATCCTGATTCTCCGGACAAGTGATGTGGCTCGTAATTATGCGCCAATGCCTTGGAACGTCGCTGGGCTTTTGGACGATTTGCGCAGCAATCGCCTGACCGGCGCGAGAGTCGAGTCGGCTAACATCGAACTTGTTTATGGGTTCGCGATGAAACTCAACGACCTGAGAGGCATTCGCCTCGGCGAACTCTTTGCCCGCGCCGGCTGGCCTCGGCGGGCTCTGCCAGGGCGCGATCCGAAGAAACCCGGGTCGACGGCGGCAGAATGTTATTCCGCGGTTCGGAAGGACTGGGGCGGCATCCTGGAGTCCTATCAGTCGCGGCTTGCCATCTACGAACTTTTTGACGAGCAGGCGGTTGACTTTACCGAAGGCGGCGAACCGGCTGGAACAGTTCTCTTTGGAAAGGGCTCTGGCGCCAGAGTCACGGGTTACCTGCGAAAAGAAGCCCATCTAGGCAATTCCCTAGATGCAACGCCCAATGATCCACTGGGGCTCCGTGGCAGTTTTGCCTGGGCCTTCGAATCCAAAATCCTGTTCGAAGCGCTCTGGCGGGCCGACACCGACCCGGACCCGTCCACCCAAAAATACATCGAGGCCACCGAATCAACCTTGGCCCGCGTCTTTTTTTCTGCCCGTGGGGGCTGGGGTTCACAGGAGGGCAAATTTGACAACGGGCGGACAATAATTGCTGCTCACGTGGAGATGGGCCGCATTTCCGAAATGCGCCTCGAAAGAATCGGACGTTTAGGAGTTTACTGGAATAAAGCCAAGCACGTCATTGTCTACCGCCGCTCCACGCTGCCGACGAGTCAGTTTGAACAAGCGCAAGACCTGCACCGTGGCCGACCGATACTCCGTAAAGCCGAGGAGTACGTGGAGTTCCTGGAAAGCGTTCGACCCTTTCCCGACAAGCAAACCGTCGCCCAGAACGACGCGCTGCCTGGCTGCCTCTGCGCATGCTCTTGCCACGAACGAATCCCCGTGGACAGCGCCTGGGGAAGCGACATTTATTACGACAACAAACCGATCGGCTGGAAAGTGCCGCTATATAAAACTGGTGCGCGCGAGGACATTTACAAGCCTGGGAACGTTCATCTGCACTTCCACGGTAACCCGGCAAGCGATACCAAGGAATTGAAATGCCGCATCAAAAACCTGCAAGATCTTTGGTTCTGGACGGAGGCACGCCCAGATTACAACAGTAATACAGAGGATTGGCCAGCCATTCCAGATGTGGACCTTGGGCGGTTTTCCGAGTACCAAGAGCCTGATCCGGAGAAGTTACGCGCCAAAATTGGAAGCCCAGCAATTCCGCAGGGTGCAGGAGCCTTTACTTGGGAGATCGAACCGCCAATCCGTGAAGCGAATGTGGTCAGCCATCTTTCGGTTGCTGCCAATGGAGAAGCCTCCAGCGGTAAACCGCAAATCGGTTCGATCCTACGAACGGTGACGGTCAGCCGTGGCGCTATTCTGAAGGCTGAGTTGGTGGACGCAGGTGCGGGCGCGGCTATCCGTGAACAAGTCGACAATGCCTTATTCAAGCTCGACCAAATTAAACACACCCTGGGCACGCTCCCTCCCAGTGACCTGCCGGGGGCGCGCGACACGATTGAAGCAATTTTTGACGGGTTGCGCACGGCAGGTCCGGTTATTCAACGGGCCGGTGCGGAGTACACAAGTTTCGCGAACGATCTCGACCAGGTCGCCGACGCACAGGTTCGCCATCGCCTAAAGCAAAATGTCGATTGGACGATGACGCGATTTAAGTCGCGTTTCGAGGCTGAGCTTCAGGATCGTTTGAATTTAATAGGCAACATGGCTAAATACAATGAGCTTCGGCAGAGCGCGACCACCGCGGCGGGCGTGCTGGCGTTAGCTGAGTTCTATATTGGTGAAGCCAGGGCGACCATTCGCAGTATTCCTGAGTCCATCGATTTCTTCCTAGCCGGGTTGCGTGGCTTAATTAATCATCTTTCTACAGCAGCTGTTGCCAAGGCTGTGGAAATCGCAGAGGAATTCATTAAACGGATTCAGGCTCAAGTCGACGCATCCAAATCACGAAAGGAACTGGAGGAGTTCATCAGCTACTTGCTGTCCGCGGAACGCGACATGCGAGACATTCATTGGTGGCGAGGACTCACATTAAAGATAAATTTAGATATTGTGGTTGCTGACCTTCGGAAAGCCCTTGACCTAATTCGCTCGGCGAAACCAGGCCTCGGAGAACTCCACCAGATTACGCCCCTTCTCCAAGGCGTCGAGGCAAAGGCCGCTCAGTTCGTTGAGCAGTTGAAAAGGATTGCCGATCAGTTCCCTGAGAGCGCCACCGATCTGCTTAAGGGTGAGCTTGACGGGCTTCTCGCGGCCCAATCCCTCGTGGATTTCGACGAACGGATCCGAACGATTAACTTGAGAATTCGGGCTGCGCTCGAGGCACAGACCATTGCG
>JAFLEG010000488.1 GCA_017302195.1 Verrucomicrobiota bacterium | reverse complement strand
TGGTGGGCCTGCTCCCCGTCGCGATGGCGCGGGACCCGCGCGACGTGCTGGTGATCGGGCTCGGCAGCGGGATGACCGCGGACGCGGAGCGTCGGGACCCGGCACGCGCCCGGGTGCCGGACCGGCCGGACGGCCGGGACAGAATACCGGACGGCCCGGAATGGGCATGCAGGGACGGCCCGGCGGTCCGGGTCAGGGACGCGGGCCGATGTTCGGCGGGCCGCGCGGCCCGATGCCGCCGTCCAAGCCCGCCGCGCCCCGCATCACGGCTCCCGCGGACGGCCCGGTCATCACGATGAAGCCGCCCATCGCCATCCGCGAACTGGCGGACAAGATGGCGAAGAAGCCGTTCCAGCTCATCGCCGACCTCATGGGCATGGGGGTCTTCGTCACCGTCAACCAGACCATTGACGGGGACATCGCCCAGCGGGTCTGCGCCAAGAACGGGTTCCGCTTCGAGAGCGAGAAACGCAATCTGGGGGCGCACCAGGAGACCATCCAGCCCCGCGAGCAGAAGCTCGATCTCCTGGATCAGGAGGACAAGCCCGAGGAACTCAAGCCGCGGCCGCCGGTGATCACCATCATGGGCCACGTGGACCACGGCAAGACCACCCTCCTGGACCGGATCCGGAAGTCGGACGTCGCCGGAGGCGAGGCCGGCGGCATCACCCAGCACATCGGCGCGTACACCATCTCCTATCCGCATCCGGTCACCGGCCTGGTCGGCCAGCTCACCTTCCTGGACACCCCGGGCCACGCCGCGTTTTCCGCGATGCGCGCGCGCGGGGCGAACGTCACCGACATCGTGGTGCTGGTGGTGGCGGCCAATGACGGCGTGATGCCGCAGACCCTGGAGGCCCTCGCGCACGCCAAGGCGGCCAAGGTCCCGATCATCGTCGCGGTCAACAAGTCGGATCACCCCAATGCCAACGGCATGAAGGTCCGCCAGCAACTCCAGGACAAGGGGCTCGTGCCCGACGACTGGGGCGGCGACACGCTCTACGTGGACTGCTCCGGCCTCAGTGGCGCCGGCGTGGACAAGCTGATCGAGAACATCCTGCTCCAGGCGGAACTGCTGGAACTCAAGGCCAACCCCGACCGCAAGGCCCGGGGCAATGTCATCGAGTCCGGCATTGATCCCGGCGGCCCCGTGGCCACGGTGCTGATCCGCAAGGGCACCCTGCGCCAGGGGGACGTCGTGCTCTGCGGCGTCCATTACGGGAAGGTCCGCTCGATGATGGACGAGGAGGGGCAGCGGCTGAAGGAGGCCGGCCCTTCGGTGGCGGTCCGGGTGCTCGGACTCAACGGGGTGCCGGAGGCCGGCTCAGATTTTGTTGCCGTGGACAACGAGAAGGCCGCCCGAGACCTCGCCGAGGAGCGGGCCCAGGAGGCCAAGCGGGCGGAGCTGGACGGCGTGCGGCCGAAGCGGCAGACGCTGGAGGACATCTTCGGCGACATCAAGGATGCCAGCAGCAAGGTGCTCCGGGTCGTGGTCAAGGCGGACACCCAGGGTTCGGTCGAGGCCATCTGCGAGGCCCTGCGCAAGATCGAGTCCACCAAGATCTCCCTGGAGATCATTCAGGACGCGGTCGGCGCCATCACCCGCGACGACGTCACCATGGCCAGCGCCTCCGATGCCGTGATTCTCGGGTTCCACACCCGTGTGGACACCATCGCCGCCGAAACCGCCAAGCGCGAGGGCGTGCAGATCAAGCTCTACGCCATCATCTACGAACTGGTGGACCAGGTGAAGGAGGCCATGGCCGGCCTGCTGGATCCGCTGCTCAAGGAGGTCGTGGTCGGCCAGGCGGAGATCCGGAAGGTGTTCGACCTCTCCAAGGGCGGCAAGGTGGCCGGATGCTACGTCAGCCAGGGCCGCCTGGTCCGGGGCAAGATGCGGCTGCGCCGCAAGGGCCATGTGGCCTACGAGGGCATTTCGCTCACGCTGAAACGCTTCCAGGACGAGGTCAACGAGGTGCGCACCGGGCTCGAATGCGGCGTGCGCCTCGACGGATTCGATGATCCCCAGGAGGGCGACATCATCGAGTGTTACACCGTCGAGAAGATCGCCCAGAAGCTGGAATAGCCAGGTGCCGGCCGGCGCCCGGGTGTCCTCCCGTCCCGCCGGCGTCGGCACCGTCCCTCCATCCCCTCATGGATACGAACAACCGCCGGATCGCCCGGGTCAAGGAACTGCTGAAGCAGGAGATTGCCGTCATCCTGCGCGAGGAGTTGTCCATCGAGGAGGTCGGACTGCTCACGGTCAACGCGGTCGGCGTCGGACGCGACCTGCGCTCCGCCATCGTGTTTCTCGGATTTGTCGGCACCAGCGCCCAGCGCCGGCGCGCCCCCGAGGTGCTGGCCGAGCGCGCCGGGCTCATCCGCGCCCGGGTCGGCTCCAGCGTGCGGCTCAAGTTTACTCCGGAGCTGCGCTTCCAGATTGATGACTCCATCGAGCAGGGCAACCGCGTGCTCGCCCTGCTCGACGAACTGGAACGGCAGTCGCCCGGGTCCTCCCCCACGCCGCAATGAAACCCGCCCCCAAAGCCGTCGAGCAGATCCTGGAAGCCCTGAACGCGGCCCGCACCGTATGCGTGGTCGGACACATCCGTCCCGACGGCGACTGCATCGGTTCCCAGGTCGGACTGGCCGTGGCCCTGGAGAATGCCGGCAAGGACGTCACGGTCTGGAATGACGACGGCTGCCCCGAGAAGCTCCGGCTGCTGGACCCCGACCGCCGGGTGAGGCGGCCCCAGTCCGGACACCAGTTCGACGCCGTGGTCGCCACCGACTGCGCGAGCTTCGAACGACTGGGCCGGTGCGGACAGCACATCGGCGAACGCAAGGTCTTCCTCAACATTGACCACCACCGCAGCAACACGCGCTACGCGGACGTCAACTGGATCTCCCCGCGCGAGCCGAGCACCGGCGAACTGATCTACGACCTGTGCGGCTGGGCGGGATGGAAGATCACGCGCCCCATCGCCGACTGCCTGTTCGCCGCGGTCAGCACCGACACCGGCAGCTTCCAGTATTCCACCACCACGCCTGACACCCTGCGCACCGCCGCCGAACTTGTGGAGGCCGGGGCGGATCTTGGGCGGATCTGCGAGGAGGTGTACCAGAGCTACCCGCTCACCCGGGTGAAGCTCCTCCGCCATGTGTACAACAAGTTCCGACTCACCGCCGACAACCAGGTGGGCTACTTCTGGCTCAAGCAGTCCGACTACGCCCGCGCCGGGGCGGCGCCCGAGGAAAGCGAGGGACTCATTGACCACATCCGCGCCATCGAGGGCGTGATCGTGGCGGTGATGATGGAGGAGATGGGACCCGAACTCACCCGGCTCAGCCTGCGCAGCAAGAGCGACCGCGTGGACGTCAGCGCCATCGCCGCCCTCTTCGGCGGCGGCGGCCACAAGGCGGCGGCCGGCGCCCGGTTCCAGGGCTCCCCCATCGCCCTGCAGCGGCGTCTGCTCTCCGCCATCCGGCTCGCCCTGAACGGGCGTCCGCTCCCGGCCCCGAAATGACCCCGGCCCACACGCCCTTCGATGGCGCCCTGCTGGTGGACAAGCCGCCTGAGTGGACCTCCCATGATGTGGTCGCGAAGGTCCGCAATCACTTCCGCCTCGAGAAGGTGGGGCACTGCGGCACCCTGGACCCCATGGCGACCGGCCTCCTGATCCTGGTCCTGGGCAAGGCCACGCGCATGTCCGAACGCTTCATGGCGGCCGACAAGGTGTATGACGGCACCCTGCGTCTCGGGGAAACCACCGACAGCTACGATGCCGACGGGGAACTGACCGCCACCCTTCCCGTCCCGCCCCTCACCCTCGATGATCTCAACGGGGCGGCGTCCGCATTCCTCGGCGACCTGATGCAGGTACCGCCGATGGTCAGCGCCAAGAAGATCCAGGGGGTCGCCCTCTACAAGCTCGCCCGCCAGGGCAAGGAGGTTCCCCGGGAGCCGCGGCTGGTCCACATCCACACCTTCCGCTTCAGCGAATACGAGGAGCCCTTTGGCTATTTCCGGGTCAGTTGCACCAAGGGCACCTATGTACGCTCCCTGGCCCACGACCTGGGCGCGCGGCTCGGATGCGGCGCCCACCTGACCGCGCTGCGACGGGTGGGTTCCGGGCGGTTCGACGTGGCCGATGCCCTCCCGCTGCCGGAGATCCTGGCCCTGGACCGCAATGCCCTGGCCTCCCGGATCCTGCCGCTGGTGCGCCTGCGCAACTGGGAATGACTCAACACCGCGGACCACGCCATGCTC
>JAFLEG010000487.1 GCA_017302195.1 Verrucomicrobiota bacterium | reverse complement strand
CCACGAGCCGCCATGTTTCGCGTCAAAGGAGCCGATCAAAAGGAGTACGGACCCGTCGGAGAGGACATTCTCCGTCAATGGATTCAGGAAGGACGGATGAACCGCTTCTCCCTGGTCCAGAAGGAGGGCGAATCCGGATGGAAGCCGCTGGAGCAATTTCCGGAGTTCAGCGAGGCGCTCGCGGCCGTGCCGGCCGCGGTGGCGACACCTATGGCCACTCCGGGCATCGGCGGCGTTCCGGTTCAGCCGTCCCGAAGCGAGGCCGTGGCCGTGGGCGATCCGGTCCGGGCTGCGGCGATGGTGAAGACTCCGGCCCTGCTCATCCTGATCATGGCTGTCATCGGGATGATCCTTGCCGTGGCGATGCTGGGCGCCCGCGGGGCGATGCTCGACTGGGTGCTCAACGCCGGGTTTCCCCTGGATGGAAACGCCCGCAGCCAGATTGAACAGGCGCGCAATGCTGGCATCGGCATCATGGACATCCTTCAGGCCCTGTTGGGCGTGGCAATCAACGTCCTGGTCGCCTTCGGTGCCATCAAGATGCAGCGCCTGGAAAGCTGGGGCCTGGCCCTGACCGCTTCCATCCTCACCGTCCTGCCCTGCGCCGGCTGCTGCTGCCTCATCGGCATTCCGATCGGCATCTGGGCCCTGGTGGTGCTTAACAAGCCCGAAGTAAAGGCAGCGTTTCGGTGAGCCGAAATCCGGTAGGGTGAGGTTCCTGCAGAGCAGTGGGCGTCGCGGCACATGGTCGTGATGGCGACCTCACACGCACCCAAGCCGCCGAAGCTGGGAACCCATCCGCTGCCTGCCATCTCAACGTCGGTCCCGGTGCCTCCGATGAACCCCGAGCCGAACATCCCCGGCCTGCCGCCCGCCGCATCGCGGCCCGCTTCCGTGTGGTGGATGATCCTGATCGGGGCGGCGGTGCTGCTGGGCCTGGGGATCCTGTGGCGGGTGGAACCGGCCGGACAGCCCTTCTTCCCCCGCTGCTGGCTGTACCAGACCACCGGACTCCAGTGCCCGGGCTGCGGCGCCACCCGCGCCGTGCACGCGCTCCTCAACGGGCGCCTTCAGGAAGCCATCCAGCTTAACGCCCTCCTGGTGGCGGCATTGCCCCTGGCCCTGTGGATGGCCATCCGGTGGCTTTGGGGATGGCGGACCGGACGCTGGTGGCCGAATCCCCTGGTGCATCCCTGGGTGCTGGCCCTGCTGGGCGGTCTGGTCTTCGGCTTCGGCATCGGGCGCAACCTGGGCGGTTGAACGTCCTTGGCGTGAGGCCAACGGTCCGTGTGCCGGCCTCCGGCCGCCATCCTACGGCGTCACCCAGAGCATGCGGAAGGTGCGCTCGGCCGGGGGTTGCTGCTCGTTGTCCGAGCGATTGCCGTCATCGCTCACCACCAGCAACCGTGGTTGCTCCGGCGTGCCAAAGACGGCCAGGCCCTCGGCGTTGAGGTCCTTCAGGCCGGGCGCCTTGACAGGTTCCGGCTGCGATCCCGGCCCCTGCCAGCGGAAGAGCCGCGTCCTGCCGCCGTCGGCGGCATTGCCTCCGAGCAGGAAGTACTCGCGTCCGGTCCAGGTGATGTCCCGGATCCCCTTGCCCTCCAGATCCAGCGTCACCGGGTCGCCCCACCGTGGGGCGACGCCCGTGACCACTTCCCCCGGATTCAGCAGCGGCACCAGCAGGGCACGTCCTCCCGGCACCGGACTCCGGAACCCCAGCCACAGGCCGCCATCCGGCCGCGCCGCCAACCCTTCGATGTTCAAGCCCCCTGGATCCTCCGGCGGCAGCGCCGCTGCAGCCCCCAATCGGAGGGAGGCCAGGGACGGAGCAGTGGCCAGGCTGTCCAACAGCGTGGCTACGGGACGCCCCACCGGGGTCAGGGAGAGATCCCCCTCCTCGCCGGCGATTCGCAGCGCGAGCAGGCGCTGGCGTTCCGGACGCAGCTTCCCGTTCTTGTTCCGCGCGTGGGATCCGATCCAGTACACCACATCGCCGATCCGCGCGGCGCCCTCCAGGTCCGCCTCGCCGTCCCGGGCGCCCAACCCCAGCCACGGCCCCGCCGGGAGGATCTTCAGAGGGGCGCCGCCGGTCCGAGCATCGAGCAGCACCAGGGCGTTCTGGTCGTCACTGCCTGCGAGAATGCGGTCCGGCCCGATCCGCACCACCGCCGAGGCATTGGCCAATCCCCGGCCCTCCACCAGGCCCGGCACCTCCTTCGCAAACACCGGAGGGGATCCCGGGGCCAACATCATGAGGGCCACCAGCGCCCAGAGGCCTCCGGGAGTTCGTCCGCATCGCATGCGGGGATCATCGGCATCGTGACGCGGCGAGTCAAAGTCCGGTCCGGAGGCATCGCGCATCTCAGTGGCGGGAAAACAGGGCTTGCACCGAAGGGGCCGGCTCGTCATTTTCAGCGTTCCGTTTCGGGAAAACCGCCGGAAAAGTTCCGGCTCACGTTCAAGTCTATGTCCGTCAAGATCCGTCTCAAGCGCGTCGGCGCGAAGAACAATCCCATCTACCGGGTGGTGGTGGCCGATGCCCGCAGCCCGCGGGATGGCAAGTGCATCGAGGAAATCGGCACCTACCAGCCCCGCCAGTCGGGCACCAATTTCAAGCTCGCCCTGGACCGGGTGGACTACTGGCTCGGGGTTGGAGCCCAGCCGAGCGACACGGTCGCCAGCATGATCCGCAAGCAGCGCCGCACCGAGCCGGTCGCCGCCTGACGCGCCTGGAGCCTCCCGCCCTCACCGCCACCCTTTCCACCCGATGCAGGCCTTCATCGAGTACATCACGAAGCGCCTGGTGGATCATCCGGATGAGGTCCGGGTGACCGCGGAGGATCGCAACGGGGTCACCGCCTACCGGCTGGACCTGGCTCCGGGCGACACCGGCAAGATCATCGGCCGGCGCGGCTCCACCATCCAGGCCATCCGCTCCCTCCTCCAGATCGGCGCCCAGAAGCAGGGCGTGCGGTGCACCCTGGAGCTGGCCGACGAGTAAACCACCGGCCGCGCGGGCGGACAGGACCGCGCATCGCCGATGACCATTGACGTACTGACACTGTTCCCCGCGATGTTTGCGGGCCCGCTGGACGAAAGCATCGTCCGCCGGGCGCGAACTTCCGGGATCCTCGACCTGAGGATACACAATTTGCGGGAGTGGACGCATGACCGTCATCGGACGGTGGACGACACGCCCTACGGCGGCGGGCCCGGAATGGTCCTGAAGCCGGAACCGCTCTTTGAAGCCGTCGAAGCCCTCAAGGCCGCCAACGAGCCCGCACCGAGGGTGATCCTCACCGGGCCCGCCGGGCGCCCCTTCACCCAGGCCATCGCCAGGGAACTGTCGGGATGGCCCCGGCTGCTCCTGATCTGCGGGAGTTATGAGGGCTATGACGAGCGGGTGCGCGAGCACCTGGCCGATGACGAACTCAGCATCGGCGACTACGTGCTTACCAACGGCAACCTGCCGGCCATGGTGATCGTGGACGCCGTCACCCGGCTGTTGCCCGGGGCGCTGGGGGATGACGCGAGCAGCGCGGACGAGTCGTTCAGCCGGGGGTTGCTGGAGTATCCGCAATACACCCGGCCCGCCGAGTTCCGCGGCTGGCCGGTGCCGTCCGTTTTGCAGTCCGGAAACCACGCCGCCATCGAGCGATGGCGGCGGGCCCAGGCGGTGCGCAAGACCGCCCTGAAGCGTCCGGACCTTTGGGAACAACTTCGGTGGGCACGACCCGCCACATCTGATTGAGGAAAAGCGCCATGAACAAAGCCGCACTGTTTGACAAGATCGAGTCCGAGCAGTTCCGCAAGGAACCGCTCAAGTTCAACGTCGGGGACAGCGTCCGCGTCCACACCAAGGTCGTGGAAGGCGACAAGGAGCGCATCCAGGTGTTCGCCGGCGTGGTCATCGGCATCCGCGCCCGCGGCCTCAACCAGACCTTCACCGTCCGCCGCATCAGCTATGGCGAAGGTGTGGAGCGCATCTTCCCCTCCCACTCCCCCCGCATCGAAAAGGTGGAGGTGGAGCGTGAAGGCAAGGTTCGCCGGGCCAAGCTCACCTATCTGCGCCAGCGCATCGGCAAGGGCGCAATGGCGGTGAAGGACAAGGATATCAACGCGGCCTCGGCCTGATTGCGGTCTGCAACTCCGGGGTGCCGGCCCGCCGGGAAGCCACGGGATGATTCGCGAGGGGCCTGCGACGCATGCGCTGCATTGTCACCGCAGGTCCCACTTGGGAGCCTCTGGACCGGGTCCGGCGCCTGACCAATTTC
>JAFLEG010000486.1 GCA_017302195.1 Verrucomicrobiota bacterium | reverse complement strand
GAATCGCTTCCCAGCGAATCTGGAGCTTGCGCTCCGCCGGGAGCGCCTGCCAGCGCCGGATGTTCTCCTGCCAAGTCACGGAATGGAGTGTCGTCGGGCATCGTGGAATATCAATTCTGCACTTTGCGTGAAGCTCGGGCATCGGCGGCACGCAGGAGCGTCTCCAGGAAGGCAAGGCGGAAGGGTCCGAAGCGGTCCCGCAACCCGATGGTACGGGCGAGCCACGAGGGACCATGCGCTCCCTCACCCATCCTCATGAAACTGAGGTCGAGCGTCGTTTCGGGAACGGCGAGACCGTCGAATTGAACTGCGGGCAGCACGTCGCCCTGCCAGATGCCGCGGGCAAAGAGGCGTTCCGGATCCTGTGGATCGCCCTTCTCATCCGGGAGCGAGCGAATGGAGAGGCGAACCTTGCCGTGATGGGAGGCGATCAGATAGGCGACGAGAGCGCGGTCAGTGGCATCGGCCGGGCTCTGCACCAGCCAGGCAAGGGCGGAGGCCAATTCGTGGCGAAAACCCCGCCGCTTGCACTTGCCAGTCAGCTCGGCGGACTTCGCCCAAAGTGTTCCCTCACGGGCGGGATCTCCATTGCGAAGCATGACTTGAAACTCGGCATGTGCCTTGCCGACATCATGCCACAGGGCGGCGGTGCGGAGTGCTTCAGCCCAGTCCCGTGCCAGACAGGACGTCAGCGCATCTGTGGCGGAGACCACTTGAAGGGTATGATCACCCAGCGACTGCCAAGATTGGAGGAATGTGTCGGAGTCGCTGTCGTGAGCGTCCTTGTCGCGCTCGGGCGGGCGTAGCGTGGTGAGGCGCTTCGTCTTTGGCTCTCCCGTCCAGCCAAGGGCGTCGTCATAGCCGCCGCTGGTCGCGGCAATCAAATAAACCGCGCCGGGACGCGGTTTGGGTGCCGACTGCCATTTCCTTTCGAGTGAGTTCCAGACCCATGCACTGGTCTTCTCCTTGCCAAGGAACTTCACCGCATCGCCGACGGAGACACGACAGAGCTCCTGACGTTCCGGCGGCGGTTCCGTGTCGGCGGGAGAGTCGCCTTCGAGATCCCGCCAGAAGAATTGAACGTCGCTATCCGCGCCGTCGCGGATGTAGCGGGAGATGTCGAGATCCTGGCCACAGATGTCCGGCGTGGTATCGAACAGGTCCACGAGATCACGGCGGCGGATGACTGGGCGTACAACGGGTGTTTTCGGCACCTGGATGTTCCCGAGCGATTGTGGGCTGGCGTCGGTTGTTCCCGCGAGGGCACTCCTGGCGCTGTTTAGGTCATCGGCTGCGTAGGGAAGCAGCAGCGCGTCAGTGGCGTCCTTCGCCTGGAGATCCACCCAAATCACTTCGGCATCGGAGTACTCCGCACGCCGGTTGCAGCGGCCGATGCGTTGGACAAGGGAAGACCAGGGGGCGAGTTCGGTGATGAGCAAGCGGGCAGAGACATCCACGCCCGCTTCCACCGCCTGGGTCGCGATCACGATCCGATCACCGTCACCGAACAGAAGTTCCTCGTGCCGCAGGCGATCCTTCGGGCGAAACCGGGAGTGAATCAGGGCCACCCGGGCAGGATCATAAAGCGACTGCTTGGATTTCTTGTCCGGAGTGGTCAACGCCTCATAGATCTCCTGGGCGCGTCCGACCCGGTTCACCACGACGAGCGTCAGAGTGCCTGGTTGGTGCTGCTTGATGACAACGGCGACAAGATTCTTGGCGTATTCGGCTTTTGTCCCATGAGAGAGGGAGAGTTTGCAGGGGGAAACTGCCTTCTTTGCGCCAATCAATTCCCGGGGCCTGCTGCGGGGCTCCTCCATTTCCTCCGGGCTGAGTTGCAAACGCTGCCAACCGTCCGCCGGCATCGGATGATCCACGGTCGCCAACCGGGAATCCTCCAAGGTTGCGCTCATCCACCAGGTGGGGCAGCAACCGACGGTCGACATTGCTCCGTCGCGTCGGAAACCGTCGAGCTGCGCGCTCGTCTCAACGCCCACGCCCATCAACTGCGTCTCGTCCATCACCCACAGGCAGTCGTTGTTCAGCAAGCCGAAGTGCATGGGCCAGCGATAGCGGCTCATGCCGTAGCCGCGGTTGAGGGCGCGGCTGAGGAGCATGTCCTGGGTGCCGATGAGAATGGCGTTCTCCTCCGGGTAAACGTCCCACTCCCCCGAGTCCTCGCCCCCCATGAGGAGGTGGAGGCCGACTTTGCCCTCGTGTGGTCCATGACCATCCCACAGCGAGTCGCCAAGCCACTTCTTCGCTTCCTCATGCGTCTGCTCTACCAGCGTGCGCATGGGCAGGCAGTACACCAGGCGGCGAGGCCACTTCTCGGACCGGAGATGAACCCGGTTCCAGAGCCAGGCCAGCACCACGGCGCTGGTCTTGCCCAGGCCGGTGGGGATGTGGATCAGTTGCGACTGGCAATCGGCACCCTGCTCAAAGCCGCCTTGCGGATCGGCATTCTCGCCGCCCGCCAGACGGCATTGATAAGCATACGGGGCGTGGCTGGTGGCTTGGGTGAAGAACTGGGCGTAGGTCATGGGGCGGAAGGGGTGCAGTTCTTGGGATGGCAAAAGGATGGGCCGTTCCGACGGTCGTCGTCAGCGAAAAAGTCGGCGAAGTTCATGGCCCGGGCGGGAGAATGTCGGGTGGGGTAGGACAACGGCGGTCTGAGGGATGGGGAATTTGGGTCTGGGGTCCAGGGTCTGGGATCTGGGGCAGGGGAAGAGGGGGGAATGGGAGTCACGGATGGCACGGATTCTCACGGATCAGGAGATGCGGGAATCGAAGCGGTCCGTTGTTCTACCATTCGGCAGAACGTGGTCCGGTGTTTCGGATTCGGGGCGCCGGAGCGATGCTTTCCGGGCTCGTCCGCAATCCACGGCTGCCGAATTCGGCAGGGTGGATGCGCTGATCGTTCGCCGCCCTGGCTCGAAGATCCGTGGGGCGCCGTCCGCGGAAAATCGGACGCCCCTCCCGGGTCAGGCCCGGGAATGATGATGGCGCTGCAGGGCGTCCTCGTAGAGGGCGCTGAGTTGTTCGCAGACACCTTCCTCGGTGGCCAGGCTGGAGCGTGACCAGGCCTCCCGAGCCGAGCGCCCCATGGCCAGGGCGGCCTCGCGATCCGCGGTCATGCGGCGAAGCGCCGCGGCCAGCGACTGCACCGAACCCTGCTGGAAGTGCAGCCCGCTCACGCCGTCCGTCACAAACTCGGTCACCGCGGTGCGCGTGGCCACAATGGACGCCACCCCCAGCGCGGCCGCCTCATAGACCACGAGGCCCTGGGTTTCGTACCACAGGGACGGAAACACCGTGGCCAGGGACCGGGCGATGCGGCGGTGGAGGGCGTCGGCATCCATCCATCCCAGCAGGGACGCCTCCGGGAACTGCTGCCGGAGGGTGTCCCGCAGGCTGCCGTCGCCGATGAACACGGCCGGCACGCCGGCGAGCCGCGAGGCTTCCGCGTGGAGGAAGGCTCCCTTCTCCGGTGAGAGGCGTCCGACGAACACGATGCCATCGCGTTCCGCGTCCGGAGCCGGAGGCGTCGGCGGCTTTGGGACCGCGGCGGGCAGCACGACGACCCGGGCCGTGCGCGGCAGGTAGGGTTCGATGATTTCCCGGGCCAGCCTGGAGGGACAGATGTAGGTGCCGATGGACGCCGGGATGCCGCCCGCGGTGTGCTGGACCACCTGGCGGGCCACCCGCCAGAGCTTGTGAACCGCATGACGGCTGTCGCAGTTGCGGGTCAGGCAGGAGAGCCCGAGCGGCTTGCGGGTGCAGGCCGCGCCGGCCGGATAGTCGAAGAATCCGCCATTGGGGCATGCGGAGAAGAAATCGTGCGAGGTGCAGACGATGCCATAGCCCCGGGCGGCGGCCACGCGGACCACGCTCGAGGAGAGCGCCTTGCTCCAGCTATGCAGGTGCACCAGGGTGTCCCGGGGGTTCAGCGTGTCGAGCAGGCGCCCCAGTTCCCGGCCGGCCGTGCGGTTCCACAGACCCTGCGTCATGGCACCCACCCGGGATGGATTCCCGACGATGTCCTTCTGTCCGAGGACGTGCAGGTGCACGCCGGGCAGTTGTGCCGGATCGGCCGGACCGACCGCGGCAAAGAAGGGGACCGCATAGCCCCGCCGGGCGAGCTGGCGCGCCTGCCGGAGCGCCACGCGGGCCGCGCCGCCGGAGTCCACGGCGTGATCGTTGATGAGGACCAGGTTCTTGACGGTTTCGCTCATGCGGAAATCGGGGCGGAGAAGCGGGCGGCCGCCGCGCAGACGACGCGTCCGG